>RFQD01000381.1 GCA_009925875.1 Microbacteriaceae bacterium
CCCGCCTCGAATCTCGGAAGCTGAACTCCCGGCGGGTAGACGTCGTCGATTCCCGGCGCAAACACGGCGTCGGCGACACCGGTGAGAGCGCGCACGTCGGCGTCGAGGGTTCGCGGGTAGCGATCAAAATCCTCACCCGCGCCAAATTGCAAAGGGTTGACGAATATCGACACCACGACGCGCTGAGCCATGTCGCGTGCGGTGCGCGCGAGTGACACATGGCCCTCGTGAAGCGCGCCCATCGTGGGAATAAACGCGACCGTTCCCGGCGATTGGTCCCGCCACGCGTCGAGGTCATGTTGCGTGTGAAGCACGACCGGGGGAGACGGCGGCAGATCTGCGTCAGACATCAATTTCCCCGAGAATTCGACCGCTCATCAGGGTATTTTCCACCGCCGACCGAACAATCGGGCCCAGTACACGCGAGGGATGTTCGACTCCGGCCTGCTCAAGCAGGACACGAGCTTGATTCACGATTGCAATCGAGAAATTACTTGCGGTTGCCACCGCCTCGGCATAGTGTGCGCGATCGGCTTCGGCAACCACAACGGGTTCTGCGCCCATCTCGACGGCGAGCGCTTGACCAATGGGGAGTACCGGCGTTGAGGCCGTCACCACCATGCAGCAGTCGGTCAGGCGTGCAACGTCAACACTGGTGCCGGTAAACACCATGGCAGGGTGGAGCGCAATCGGAATGACGCCCCGCGTTCGGGCAGGCTCGAGAACCGAGAGTCCAAAATTGGGCGAGGTGTGCAGCACGATCTGACCGGGCTGCCAGGCTCCTGATTCCGCAAGGCCCGATACGAGGTCGGCAAGTTGCTCATCCGGAACGCAGAGCAGTACCAGCTCACTGCGCTCAATGATGTCAGGTACGTCCAGAATGGGCACCGCCGGAAGAAGCGCTTCCGCGCGGTCGCGCGATTCTTGCGACACGGCAGAAATCCCCACGATTGCATGACCAGCCCCGGCGAGCGCCTGACCGAGTACCGGGCCGACGCGTCCCGCACCAATGATTCCGACCCCGAGGCGGCCGTCTCGTTCTGCGGTCATGCGCGACTGTCCGAGAGGTGGGGTGTCTCTGGGTCGTCGGGCGGGAGGACGCACATCCATTCCGCTATCAGTCCGCACAC
>RFQD01000382.1 GCA_009925875.1 Microbacteriaceae bacterium
CAGGCAAGCACCGCCGTGCATTCCAGAGCCGTTTCCGGCGAGACCGCGACGCCCGATGTGGTTCGACGAGTGTTGCTGATCTCCTCGAAAATGCGAGAGAGATTGCCGCGAAGCTCGATCAGGTCGGAGACCTCTTCGTCGACCTTGTCCACGCTACAGCACCATGAGGGTGGGTTCGTCAGTGTTGCCGTGGTTCTCGCCAGAGGCGATGCCCAAGGCCATGATCAGTGAGACCGCGCCGTCGATGCGGGCCGTGGAATGACTGTTTTTCTTGGTCGGCTTGATGTTCCCGGCGTCGTCTACCTTCACCTGCACGTTCGACATCTGCCACGCTAGGACGGGGTTGCCGCCGTGGCGCAGACGTTTACCGACTACGAGAGTTTCAAGCAGCTTGCTGGGCGCGCTCATACTGGCAAACCCCTGCCCGAAAGGCTTCACGTCGATGCCTTCGGCCGTCAGTTGAGTCGTCAGATGAACTGCGTTCCAGCGGTCAATCGCAATAGCCCGAACCTGATTCTTCTCGCAAAACGAGAGAACGTAGTCGCGGACAGCGTCGTAATCCGTTATGTCACCATCCGTTAATTGTACCAAACCTGCGTCAGCCCACGCTTGATACGGGACGCGATCCTCTCGTCCGCGCTTGATCGCGTTCTCCTCTGGGATGAAGAACATTGCGTGGATGTCATACGTCCCATCGGCGTCCGGCCAGACGGCGACGAACGCCGTCGTGTCGAAGGTGCTGGCAAGGTCAAGGCCGCACCAGCACGGGCGGCCCACCGTCGGCCGGAGCGGTTCGCTGTTGGCGTCCCAGGCACCGTGGCGAAGCCAGCGGGTTTCGGATTTTTGCCAAGTATTGAGATGTAGCGTTTTGAAGACGACCTCGTCGGTCGGCGACTGCTTCGCTTTTTCGGCGAATTGCCTGAAATAGTCTGGTTTCAGCGTGATCCCGTAGTTCGGGTTCGCCTTCTTCCACGTCTCCTCGACGAACGGATCGTCCTCGGGGTCGGCGGCGTAGATGCAGGGCAGGAAGGTGTCGTCCTTGAGGACGCCGTCGCGAATCTTGATCGCCCGCTGCCAGTCCTTGTAACACGGGCCGTCCATGTCAGTGCCGGCCGTCGTGATGTAGA
>RFQD01000383.1 GCA_009925875.1 Microbacteriaceae bacterium
TCATGGAGAACACCTTCCTGACTTGTGGAACCCTCAACTGCGCGTTGAAACTTTTCTAATCGTGGCATTGATTCAACCGAACACGCGGATTTCGCCGTCGATGTGCTGGCGTGTCGCAACCATCGGGACCTTTAGATTACGCCTGTCCCGCATTTCGAGAAATAACGTGACGAAGAATTTGACCGCGAACAACATCGAGATGCACCGCGATCTCATGTGCGCGTTCGACCGACTTGGCTCGACTTGCTGGACCTTGACGTTGAGCGACCGGGGCGAGAGCCCGTTCGATGAGCGCAAACTCTTTTTCTGCTGTGGCCTTGAGCACGTTCAAGTGACGCGGTTCAATTCCGGATCGTTGTAGTTGTGCGAGAGCGGTCAGCGTCGCGAGTTCTTCGTCGCCATAGGAGTCCGCAGGGTGAACGAGACCCGCAGAGATTGCGTCCTGAAGAAGATTCGCGGATGCACTCGCCGCGCGCAAGAGCTCTTCCTTTGTGTAGCGCGTGCGGGTCGACAACACAGACGTTGACGTCAACCCGAGTGCCGTCGGGAGGGGCGAAGCCTGACCCGCATCCATGGCGTCGAGATGTTCACGAATGACTTTGAGCGGCAGATACTGGTCACGTTGTAACGCAAGAATCAGACGGAGTCGCGAAACATCGTCGGCCGAAAACTTGCGGTACCCCGACGGCGTGCGAAACGGTGTGACCAACTCTTGGAGTTCAAGGAATCGCAACTTCGACGGCGACAAATCGGGAAACTCTGGCTGCAACTTCGCGAGCACTTGACCGATGCTGAAAACAGGTCGCGCCGAAGTGCTGCTGCTTGACGTTCCCGCGGCACTGGGCTTCGAAGCCCGAGCACCGTCACTCTGAGCGACCACTACTCCCCTCCGCCAGCCATTGCAGCGGCCTTGTCCACGCGGGAGGCAAAAAAGGTCAGACGGTACTTTCCGACCTGAACTTCGTCTCCATCGGCGAGCGACGCGTTGTCGACGACGTCTCCATTCACGTATGTCCCGTTCAGCGAACCAAGGTCGGAAACGGTGAAACGAGCGCCGGCTCGGTTGAACGAGGCGTGACGCCGAGACACCGTGACGTCGTCGAGAAAAATATCCGCTTCCGAATGGC
>RFQD01000384.1 GCA_009925875.1 Microbacteriaceae bacterium
AAGTTGAACGTTACCGGTGTTCCTGGATTGGTGATAAAAGGAGTCACATATAAAACAGATTTGATCAAAACCAACAGAATCGAGAAGATCACCATGAAGATAAGCATCCAGGTGACGAACATTCCACTCTTAGCTATGGAGTTATCAAAGCTATAGCGGAACTTAGCCCACAAAGTTGGCTTACTAGTTTGTGTGGAATTTGGCTCGCCTTGGGCACCCTGGCCGTAGCTGCGTTCTGTTGTTTTATTAGGCATAGTTGTTCATTTTACCGAACAGCCTTTATACCTCTTAGGTTTTGTTCGAATTAGCGCTGACGCCACAGAACAACAGCAGTAGACCTTCTGGGTCGCTTACCGGAGGGCAGAATTACTGTTTCTGCATCACCAACAGCGAAGATTCTAGAACCCGGTTGGCTTGCCATTAGGCGATCAACAATTTGCTGTAGTTCTTTGTTTTCTGCCTTTAGAGCCACAACCTTGTTTTCTAATTCAAGGATTCGCTTGATAGCAACCAGAGAGACACCCTCGTTGGAGAGCTTTGCTACCTCAACCAACTGAGTGACATTACGCAGGGTATATCTTCTACTCTGTCCACTGGTTCTAGAAGGCTTTACCAGCCCCATGCGGTCATACTGTCTCAGAGTCTGCGGATGCATGCCAGCGAGCTCAGCCGCCATAGAGATGGTGAGAATCGGGCGAGTTTCATCGAGATCAGACATGAGCTCACACGCGCCTATCGCTTTGCCTTGGCGAGGATGTCGTCACGGGGGTTCTCCCCCGGGGCAACCTCGGCAAACTTCTCAAACGCGGCCAGCGCGGCACCTTCGAGACGCGCGGGAACAGCCACCTGAACCTCCGCCAGCAAGTCACCCGTCGCCTTCGCGGTTGCGATGCCGCGGCCCTTGACGCGAAGGATGCGCCCGCTCGGCGTGCCCGGGGTGACCTTGAGTTTCACGGTCTCGCCTTCCAGCGTTGGCACCTCGATGGTCGCTCCCTGCACGGCTTCGACAAACGTGATGGGTACGACGAGCCGGACGTTAAGGCCGTCGCGCTCAAAGACCGGGTGCTTGCCGACTGTCACCGTGAGCACCATGTCGCCAGGTTGCCCTCCATCGGGT
>RFQD01000385.1 GCA_009925875.1 Microbacteriaceae bacterium
TGGCGGCACGGTCACGTGCGGACTCCTCGCCGGTCGCCAGGTGCACAACTGGCAGACCGAGGAGCAGATTCTCGACGCGCTGGCACACGCGCCCGCCACCAAGAAGACAGACGTGTCGACAGCCGGCCTCACCGATGAAGAGTGGGCGCAAGGCTGGACGGAACTCGTGTCGAGTGGGGTTGTCGAGCAACGAGACGAATCGCGCGTACGCTCTCGTTTTGTGGTGCTTCGCCAGCTCTACTTTGCGGATGCGTATCTCCTGGCCTCGAAGCATCACGCTGTTCGAGCACCGTGGTCTGGCCCGCGAGCGGCGGACAATCCGATTGTGATGCCCGAGCGCGCATCCGAATGGAAAGGACGGACACGGTAGATGACCTCCGAAAGCTTGCCACTGTGGTTTGACCTGCTCGCCATGTCAATTGCTGCCCTGTTCGGTGGTGCTCTCGCGCGTTCCCGCAATTTTCCGATTTATGGCACGCTGTTCGCGGGCGTGGTTAGTGGTCTCGGTGGCGGGATGCTCCGCGACATGCTGCTCGGTAAAGAACCGGTTGCCATTTCGAACTGGATCTTCATTCCGACGATTCTGGTGGCGACGGTTTTGGGTGCCTTGCTGTTTCACAAACTCATTCCGATTCAGAACTACTTTCTCGTGATGCGCAGTCTCGCCTTGGGGTGCTTGGTTGCCATCGGATCCCAGGTGGCACTGAACGACGGTGTGCCGTTTGCATCGGTCGTGTTTCTGGGGATTGGCACCGCCACCTTCGGAGGCATCATCGTCGATGTCGTTGCGAATCAACGGGCCACCATCGCGCGGCAAGCGCACTGGTTTGGCAGCGGCATGTTGGTCGGTGCCGTTGTGTTCGCTGTCGTGTCGTTTTACATTAATTTTTGGCTTGCAGTGTTTCTCTGCATCATCACCGTGTTCTGTCTCTCGTTCTTCAGCGTCAAACGTAATTGGCCGTCACCGATGTGGCCCGGGCAAGATGTTTCTTCAACCAGTTAGGGGATTTTCGTGACGAAGGTATCGACTCCGTTCAAAGTTGCTGCCGTGGAGTTCAACCCGGACATGTTTGAGTTTGACAAGAACGTCGAGCGAGCGGTGGCGGTCATCGAGGA
>RFQD01000386.1 GCA_009925875.1 Microbacteriaceae bacterium
ATGGCGGCTGAGCTCGCTGGCATGCATCCGCAGACTCTGCGCCAATACGATCGCCTCGGCCTCGTTCAACCTGGTCGCACGGCGGGACTGAGCCGGCGTTATTCGCTGCGCGATGTGGCGAAGCTGCGCGAGGTTCAACGGCTGAGTACGGAAGGACTCTCCCTCGAGGGAATCCGTCGGGTGCTCGACCTCGAAGACGCTGTCGTAGCCCTGCGAACTCGCGTGCGTGAACTCGAATCGGCGTTGGCGGATGCGCTTCTCGCGCAACCGGGGCGTCGAGTATTTGCTGCCGGCGCCGAAGGCGAAGTCGAGACTCTTCGCACGGGCACGCGTGTTCGTCGTCGAACCGATGTCGTTGTGTGGCGTCCACTGGGCCGCTAATCCCATGTTGGGATTGTGGAAATGACCGAGTTCCCGTTCGACCAATTGCGCCGCTGGCCTGATTTTGAGGCTTCCGAGCTCGTTGCTGCTGATGCCGCCGACCGGCTCATTGTGGCGACGGCGCGAGAGTGGCGTGAGGCGCGCATCGACAATTCGCCCCCCAGCGAACCGCTGATTGTGTCGGTGTTGGGCGATGCCTACGGTGCCATCACGCTGGGCATAAGTAATTCACTGACAGTTGGCGCCGGCACAGCGCAGATTCCACTCGTCCGTGTGCATCAGGATGCCCGCGCCGGAGAACTCGCCCTCGACAACAACTCGACGCTCACCCACGTTACGGGCTACTCGCACCACGACCTTGGACCCGAATTGGTTGCCGGTTCGCAACTCGTGCTCGTGCGCCTCCCGCGGTCTCTCGACCAGCTTGATGAATGGGCGAGCCTCATCGCCGCGCATGCGAGCGAGGATGTCGTTGTTCTGGCCGGGGGGCGCGACAAGTACATGACACCGACAATGAACGAGGTGCTGTCGCGCTACTTCGACGACGTGATCACGGGGCGGGGCTCGCAAAAGTCTCGTGTCATCAGCGCCCGCCATCCCAAGCGCGTCATCGCTCTCGCCGCCATGGTCGAACCCTCGGTCGCCCTGCTCGGCGCCGGCGTGTCCGACGTGGTGAGAACCGACGGCGTGTGGGGCGACTTCTCGCTCGGACTGCACTGGCGGTGGGCGCCGA
>RFQD01000387.1 GCA_009925875.1 Microbacteriaceae bacterium
ACAGGGTCGCATTGGCGGTGTTGCGAAAAAAAGCCGTCGCCGGAGTGGCCGATGGCTCGGGATTGATGATTGCAACGCCCGAGAGATGCGGACCCACCGTCACGCAGTTCTGCCCGGAGGCCCAGAGGCCACGATAGTCGCGACCCGTCACGACACCACGCCCCGTCACCTCGCAGATGAGCATGGTCTTCGACAGGCCGTCGGTGATCTTCGCGAGCGTGGTGGCCTGGGTCATGCTCGTCGGCGCCGTATTCGGAAAAATGCCATTGTCCGCCGGGTACTGACCGCCGGTTCCGGGCACGAGATACCGAGTCCATGTGCTCGCGCCACTGCACCCCGCATCATCGATGCACGCGAGCCCCTCGCCTTCCCCGGGATCGAGAGATCCGTCTCCATTGCGGTCGACGATACGATGATCAGCACCTCTCGAAGGGTGCCGCCTGGACGTGCTCGGGCACACGTAAAACGGGATCCACGTCGCCGTCGCCTTCCTGTTCCAGTGGCTGTCGAGCGGTGCCTTCAGATAGAGCTGGGAGTCTGGCGCATCCATGCCAAAACGACTCGGCGGCACATCTGCCTGCGACGTGACAACGGCATGTTGCTCCATGTATTCGAGGAAAAAAGCGGACCACGACACGGTCTTCCGCAGCGTCCCGCCGATGCAGATCTGCAACTGGCCCGGTGGGAATCGCTTGTTGGTATCCGCGTAGAGATGCATCGCGAGACCGATTTGCTTCAGGTTATTCGCGCATGAAGAACGTCGTGACGCCTCTCGTGCACTCTGCACCGCTGGCAGGAGCAGGCCGATGAGGAACGCGATGATCGCGATGACCACGAGGAGTTCGACGAGCGTGAACGCCCGGGGAAATGAACCCGGGAATCTCTGATGGGACCACGATCGTGTCGCGTTTCTCATGAATGACCCCTTGACTCAGTGCATAGCCCCCTCTGTCGACGACCTTCCCCTTACGCTTTCGAAGGGTCGGTTCAAGTGACGATCGCCGAATGAGCGGCCGCGTCCCGCGGGGCGTGGCCGATGCTTCCGGACCGCCGGCGCTTTTCAGGGAACGTGCACAGGGTCACGGCGTCGCCGGAAGGCCCTGGTGGAAGC
>RFQD01000388.1 GCA_009925875.1 Microbacteriaceae bacterium
ATTCGTGACGTACACCGCTGCAGCTGACCGCTACGACTCTTCCGCCCGGGGTGCGATGCGTTTTCGCCGCGTGGGCCGCTCTGGTCTGAAGCTTCCCGAAATCTCGCTCGGCCTCTGGCACAACTTCGGCGGCGAGGGCACCATCGAGAATCAGCGCGCCATGCTGCGCCGCGCGTTCGACCGCGGTGTCACACACTTCGACCTCGCGAACAACTACGGTGTTCCCGCCGGATCCGCCGAGTCGAACTTCGGGCAGATTTTCGCCAGCGACTTTGTGTCGTACCGCGACGAACTCATCATCTCGTCGAAGGCCGGTTACTTCATGTGGGATGGTCCCTACGGAGAATGGGGCTCGCGCAAGTACCTCACCGCGTCGCTCGATCAGAGCTTGACACGAATGGGTCTCGACTATGTCGACATTTTCTATTCGCACCGCTTCGACCCCGAAACTCCGCTCGAAGAGACGATGGGTGCGCTCGCCTCCTTTGTGCAGCAGGGTAAAGCGCTCTATGTGGGCATCTCGTCGTATTCCCCCGAACAGACGCGCGAAGCCAAACGGATTCTCGATTCGATGGGTGTCCCGCTGCTGATTAGCCAGCCGCGCTACTCGATGTTTGACCGCACCATCGAGCGCACCAACCTGTTGCCGGTCTTGGATGAACTGGGTATCGGCTCGATCGTGTTTTCGCCACTCGCGATGGGGTTGCTCACCGACCGCTACCTCAACGGCATTCCCGCTGATTCCCGTGCCGGGCGCCATGCCTACCTCAGCGAAAACAACATCACCGAGCAGTATGTGGCTCGGGCCGCGGGATTGCGTGCCATCGCTACCGCGCGTGGTCAATCGCTCGCCCAGCTGGCGATCGCGTGGGTCTTGCGCGATCAGGGAGCCGGTGGCATCGCGCCGGTCACGAGTGCGCTGATCGGTGCGTCGAGCGTGGCGCAACTTGATGACAACCTGGATGCCCTCGCCGCGCCTCCCCTCACCGCCGACGAAATCGCCGCCATCGACGAGTTCGCGGTGCACGGCACCGACGTCTGGTAGCTCGTCGCGACCCACTTAGTCGCGGCCCAATTAGTCGCGACTCAGATGGTCGCGACTCAGCCAGT
>RFQD01000389.1 GCA_009925875.1 Microbacteriaceae bacterium
TCCTGCTTATCGCGAAATGATAAAAACGATCAGGGTCGAAATCGATCGCTGGAAAATAACGCGTCGCGAAAAAAACCGCGACGAGTGTCGCCAGGTATACGACCGTGGAGACGAGAGTTTGTTGTGTCAGGCGCCGTTTCACGATCACTGCGTCCCGAACAGGCGGTCACCCGCGTCCCCGAGTCCCGGCAAGATGTACTTCTTCTCGTTGAGTTTCTCGTCGATCGCCGCCGTGTAAATCGGGACGTCGGGGTGGAATTCTTGCAGGTACTCAATGCCTTCCGGCGCGGCCAGCAAACATACGAATTTGATGCCTTTGGGGTTCGTCTGTTTCAGGCGGTCCAGGGCGGCCACCGCGGAATGGCCGGTGGCCAGCATCGGATCAAGTACGATCGTCTCGCGTTCGCTGATGTCCCTGGGAACCTTGAAGTAGTACTCCACGGCGACGTGGGTCTTCGGGTCGCGATAAAGTCCGATGTGCCCGACCCGGGCCGTTGGAATCAACTTCAAGAATCCGTCGAGAAGACCGTTTCCGGCTCGCAGGATCGAGACAAGCACCATTTCCTTGTCTTTCAGGAACGGCGCGTTCATCGGGCTGAGCGGGGTCTCGATGGGACGCAACTCGACGGGCAGGTCGCGCGTCACCTCATAAGCCAGCAGCATGCCGATCTCCGACATCAACATGCGGAAATCCCCGGTCGAGGTGTCTTTCTTGCGCATGAGGGACAACTTGTACTGGACCAGGGGATGTTGGATGTGTGTGATTTTTGCTTTCATGGGAAAACTCTCCGCGGGTTCACGGTTTTTTCTTAGAATACTGTCCCGTCGCTCTGGATCTTGACCGGTGGTGGTGCCAACGGCCCGCGTTTCTCCGCGGCAACGCGGCGGCCGGCCGTCCATGTCCCGCCTTGCAGGATCCGGGCGAGTTCCAGTTCAGGTTGTTCCAGTTGCCTGCGCACTTCCGCGGCGATCTCGTCGAGCAGCGCGACGGTCAACGCGCGCCACTCGACAATCAATGCCGAGTCCGGCAGGTGCGCTGCTTTTGTCGCGTTGGCGTCAATCAATTCAATCACACCCATGTCGATGAGCAGTCCACCGTTGCGATACTCG
>RFQD01000390.1 GCA_009925875.1 Microbacteriaceae bacterium
CGATGAGTCAGTTCGACAAAGATGACATCGACGACATGGGCTTGCTCAAACTCGATGTGCTCGGTGTGCGCATGCAGTCGACGCTCGCCTACACCCTGCGTGAAATTAAACGGATACACGGTCCCCGCGCCGCTAGCGCCGGCAACCTCCCGCTCGATGCCACTTATGTGAAACCCGACGGCACGATCGAACTCGACGCCATCCCCCACGACGACGAACCCACGTTCGTCGCGATTCGCACCGCCCACACGCTCGGCATGTTCCAAATCGAAAGCCCCGGACAACGCGAACTCATCGGCAAGATGCAACCGGATGAATACAACGACCTCATCGCCGACATCTCGCTCTTTCGACCGGGACCCATGAAGGGCAACATGGTCGCACCGTTTCTGGATGCGAAACACGGGTTCACCCAACCCGACTACCTGCACCCGAGTTTTCGCTACTTTCTGCAAGACAGCTACGGGGTGGTCATCTATCACGAGCACATCCTGCGCATTTTGCACGAGACCATGGGCGTCACGCTTGCCGAAGCCGACGAGCTGCGCCGCTCGATGGAGAAAGCCACGTCGTCGATTGAGGCGGCGTTTCGCGCCCGTACAAAAGCGAACATCGACCCGACTACCGGGGCGCGCAAATTCACTGACCGCGATATCGACCGCATCTGGGAAGTACTCAAAGGGTTCGGCTCGTTCGGATTCTGCAAGGCACACGGAGCCGCCTTCGCCCTGCCCACCTACCAGAGCGCCTGGCTCAAGACGCACTACCCGGCGGAGTTCATCGCCGGCCTGCTCACGCACGACCCGGGAATGTATCCGCGCCGACTGCTGCTCTCCGAGGCACGACGGCTTGGCGTGCCGATTCTGCCGCTCGACGTGAACGCCAGTGTGGACGAGTACCGCGTCGAGCGCCTGCCCGGCGGCACGCTCGGTGTGCGCCTGTCACTGCGCGATGTGCACGGCATTAGCGAACCCGAGATTGTGCGGCTGCTCGCCGGCCAGCCATATTCCGGCATCACCGACGTGTACATTCGCGCGCGCCCGAGCAAGGCGCTCATGCAACGCCTCGCACTCGTCGGTGCGCTCGACAGTTTGAGCGCCGACACCGAGG
>RFQD01000040.1 GCA_009925875.1 Microbacteriaceae bacterium
GCACCGAGATCACTCTTCCGCAGGACGAGGACAACGTGTCGGTGTGTAACCTCGCCTCCATCAACCTGTCTCGTCACATCACCGACGACGGCAAGGTCGACTTCGCCAAGCTGCACGAAAGCGCGAAGAGCGCGATTCGTCAGCTCGACAACCTCATCGACATCACGCGCTCATCCGTTGCCGAAGCAGACTTCTCCAACTCGCAGAACCGCGCGGTGGGTCTTGGTCTGATGGGGTACACCGACATCGTCGAGCGGCTCGGCTACAGCTACGAGTCGCCCGAGGCGTTCGACCTCATCGATGAAATCACGGAGCACATTTCGTATGCCGCCATCGAGGCGAGCGTCGAATTGGCTGCCGAGCGTGGCGCCTACACGAACTTCGCCGGGTCCCGCTGGTCGAAGGGGCTCGTGCCCTTCGACAGCATCGACCTCGCGCAGGCCGATCGTGGAGTGCCCATCACCGTGAACCGTCGCACCACGCTCGACTGGGATGCGCTCCGTGCGAAGGTCAAGGGCGGAATGCGCAACGCGACCCTCATGGCGATCGCGCCCACCGCATCCATCGGCCTGGTCGCCGGCACCACGCCGGGTCTCGACCCCCAGTTCTCGCAAATCTTCAGCCGCGCGACGAGCTCGGGCAAGTTCCTCGAAGTGAACCGCAACCTCGTGGCCGACCTGCAGAAGCTCGGCCTCTGGGAGACCGTGCGTGAAGAAATCCTGCGCAGCCAAGGCGACATTCAGGGCATCCCGGCGATTCCCGACCACATCAAAGAGGTGTACAAGACGAGCTTCCAGCTCTCGCCCTACGCCTTCCTCGAGGTGGCCGCCCGCGCCCAGAAGTGGATCGATCAAGCCATCAGCCGCAACATGTACCTCGAGACCCGCGACCTCGGCGACATGATGGAGATTTACTCCGAGGCCTGGAACCTCGGGGTCAAGACCACCTACTACCTGCACATGAAGCCGCGCCACACCGCGGAGCAGTCGACCGTCAAGGTCAACAAGGCGGAAGACATCAACGCCGGAGCATCCGCTTCGACGTCGGCCCCCAAGAAAGGCTTCGGTTTTGCGTCGGGAACGACGACACCGGAACCACAGACCCTTTCGGCAACGACTGCGGCAGAACCCGCTGTTGCCGCCCCCGCCCGCAAGGGCTTTGGATTCGGCGCCGCTGCCACCCCCAGCGACTCCTAACCCATCACACGACACGAAGTGACAAGGAACAAAAACATGAACAACAGCGTTGTGATTGGCGGGCAGGAATACGTCGTCCCGCAAGATCCGATGGACGATTTTCACTGCGATTCGTGTCAGTAACGCCTCGTCACTCGTTCACCGCATCACCACCGGCAACATTCACACGTTTACCAACCCGAACACGTAACTCAACCTACGTAACCCGAAAGTGAGAACACCCATGGTACGACCAGGCTGTGGCAAACACCTGGTTCCCCAACGAAATCCAGCTCGGTGAAGACATCGCCGACTTCAAGAAGATGACGGACGAAGAACGCCACGCCATCACCTTCCTCATGAGCTACTTCAACCCGAATGAGTTGCTCGTCAACAAGGCACTCGCGTTCGGCGTCTACCCCTACGTCAACGCACCCGAATGCCACCTCTACCTCGCCAAGCAGATGTGGGAAGAAGCCAACCACTGCATGTCGTTCGAGTACGTCTTGGAGACGTTCCCCATCGACCGCAACGAGGCCTACGGTTCGCACATCAACGTGCCGTCCATGGCGCGCAAAGAAGAGTTCGAAGTCAACTTCATCAAGCGCATGACCGAGCAGACGCTCGACATCACGAGGACCGAAGGAAAGAAAGACTTCGTTCGCAACCTCGTGGCATACAACGTCATTCTCGAGGGCATCTGGTTCTACTCGGGCTTCATGGTCGCGTTGTCGTTCCGTCAGCGCAACCTGCTGCGCAACTTCGGATCGCTCATGGACTGGGTCGTGCGCGACGAGTCGTTGCACTTGAAGTTCGGCATCAACCTGATTCTCACGGTGCTCGAAGAGAACCCCGACCTGCAGACGCCCGAGTTCGCCGCGGAAATCAAGCAGATGATTCTCGACGCCGTCGAGATGGAATCGGACTACAACCGCGACCTGCTGCCCAACGGCATTCTCGGCTTGAACTCGAACTACATCAACCAGTACGTGCGCTACCTCGCCGACCGTCGCCTCGAGGAACTCGGCTTTGAAGCCGAGTACAAGGTGACGAACCCGGCGAAGTGGATGGCCACCGCCAACGACACTCTGCAGTTGGTCAACTTCTTCGAGTCGACCAACACGAGCTACGAGTCGAACGCTTCAGCCGCCGTCTCGAAGTAGAGCTCAACCCGTTTCGACGTGTGAGTCGACGCGATGCCCCGGTTGCCCTTGCGGTAGCCGGGGCATGTGCGTACTACGCGAGCATCTTCTTGATGCGCTGCAACGAAACCGGTTCCGCTGTGCCGAGCGATTGCGCGAACAGGCTCACGCGAAGTTCTTCCAGCGCCCAGCGCGCGCGCACCAGCGGTGAATCGCGTCGTGCGAGGGCGAGCGACTCGGCGTCGAGGATAGACGTCAGTTGCGGAATTGGAACGCGCCCACCCGCCGCGGCGAACACGGTGAGGGCGGCATCGAGTTCGTTGGCGGCCGTTCGATCGCGACCCGGGTCGTCGGCCATTTTCGTCACGCGTTCCGAAATCGCACGCAGATAGACGAGCAATCGAGGAAGGCGATCGAGCCCCGAGCGTGAGATAAACCGTTCACACATCAGGTCGCGCAGATGCTGCTTCTCGCTCGTGAGCACGGCCATGAATGCGAGGGCATTCGTGTTGGCAATCGATTTGTCGGCGTCGCGGGCCGCCCCGAGGATGCGCACCACGAGGGCCACCGTGTCGAAGAGCGAATCCATCACTTGCGATTGCACGCGGTCGCGCAGCGTTTCAAACTCGTGCTTGCTGAAGATCGCACCGTCGGGGCGCATGGCAAAAAGAACTCGATCAATTGCCGCATCGATCGCATCGTCAATCAACTCGGTCGCGTTTTTGTAGGGCGCGGCGGCCAGCATGAGCCGTTCGTTCTGCGTCAGGTGTTCCAGCACGTACTTCGCCGGCGACGGGATGGCCGCCCGAACGAGGCTCCGCACCCCCAGCGGATGCGCAGCCGCCTGCTGCTCCGCCGTGCTGAGAATTCGGATGCGCGCCGGCACCACACCCGAGTCGCCACCGGTCACGTTGCCGGGTACGAGTGCCGGGTATCCGCGAACCGTGTTGGCGCCGATGGCCGTGTCAATCGTGCGCGGGAGTTCGTCGAAATCCCAGGTTGTGAGGTCGCGTTCGATGAGTCCCGCCGAGTTGTGCGACGGAGCCCGCCCGCCGTCGAGATCGCGAAGCCGGCCGGTAGCCCGCTCGCCCGCGCCGACGTCAGCTGCGGCAGTGTCGGCCTGCGTTCCGGCCGTCGTTCCGGCCAGCGCTCCGGCGAGAACTCCGGCCAGGGCGTCGCGCGCGTGCTCGGCGAACTTCTCTTGCAGGAACGAGAGCACCGGTGCCGACCCGAGCCGCTTACCCGTGTGGTCGACAACGCGAAACGTGAGACGCAGGTGATCGGGAACTCGTTCGATGTCGAAATCATCGGCACCGATGCGCGTGAACGAAAGACGTGAGAGCTCCGAGGCAAGGGCGGTCAGAAAATCTTCTGAACCGTCAGCAGGCGGATGTACGGGCATCCCAGCCAAGGCTTTGGCCGCCCAGTCCGCGGCCGGAACGACGGTGCGACGGATGGCCTTGGGCAGGGTTTTGATGAGCGCCGTCGCCAATTCGGTGCGCAGGCCGGGCACGTGCCAGGTAAACGGCGCCGGGCGTAGCGACGGCAACAGCGTGACGGGAACGTCCACGCTCACGCCGTCGTCGACGTGTCCCGGCTCAAATCGATAGTGCAAAGCGAGCCGGTGGTCACCCCACGTCCATTCGTGTGGGAACAGCGTGGCGTCAAGATCGGGTGAGGATTCGGCCGGCCCGAGCAGATCTTCGCGACGCATTGTCAGCAAATCGGGGTCGACAGTCTTGGCCTCACGCCACCATCCCTCGAACGTGCGCGTCGACACGACGTCGGCAGGAATGCGCGCGTTGTAGAAGGCGAAAACGTTCTCATCATCGAAGAGCACGTCGCGTCGCCGTGTTCGCTCCTCGAGGTCGGTCAGCTCGGCACGCAGGGCCTGATTCGAGCGATCGAACGCCTGGGGGGAATCCCACTCACCGTCGACGAGTGCATGGCGAATGAACAGCTCGCGCGCGTAACCGGCATCCATTTTGGCGAACTGAAACCGACGCTTGGCCACAATCGGCACGCCATATAGGGTCACGCGCTCGTACGCCACGGCGGCGCCCTGCGAGCGTTCCCAGTGCGGCTCGCTGTAGGTGCGCTTGCAGAGGTCACCCGCGAGAGCCTCGGCCCACTCGGGCACGATGGCCGCATTCATGCGCGCAAACAATCGGCTCGTCTCGACCAGTTCGGCGCTCATCACGGCCGCGGGTGGCTTTTTCGCCAGCGCCGAACCGGGGAACAGCACAAATTTTGCCGTCCGAGACCCGAGATACTCCGCGCTCACGCGCTTCGACACCGCACTCGCACCACTGCTCGATTTGGTTCCCGGTCGACCACTCGTCTCTTTGTCTTGCCGAATGCCGATGTGCGAGAGCAATCCCGAGAGGAGGGCCCGATGGATGCCGTCGGGGTTGACCTGCGGCGCACCGGGACGAATTCCCATCGGCTTCGCGATTGAGGTCAGCTGTCGGTAGACATCGGCCCACTCGCGCACGCGCAAGTAATTGAGAAACTCCGACTTACACATGCGACGAAAGGCGCTCGACGACAGCTCAGTGCGCTTGAGCTCGAGGTAGTTCCAGAGGTTCACAAGAGTCAAGAAATCGCTCGTCGGATCGGTGAATCGGGCGTGCAGCGTGTCGGCCTGCGGGCGTTTTTCTACCGGTCGCTCGCGCGGGTCCTGCACAGCGAGACCCGCAACGATCGCGAGCACCTCGCGCTCCACACGCAGCCGACGAGACTCGATGACCATCCGTGCGAATCGAGGTTCGATGGGGAGTTGCGCAATGTCCCGTCCCACCTTGGTGAGTTTGGGCACCCCGTGAGCCGATGCCACGACGGCACCGAGTTCGCGCAGCAAGTCGACACCGTCACGCACACCCTTCGCGTCGGGCGGCTGAATAAACGGAAAATCGGTGATGTCCGCGATGCCCAGAGACGCCGCTTGCAAAATGACTGACGCGAGATTCGTGCGCAGAATCTCGGGATCGGTGAACTCTGCGCGCTTGGCGAAATCCTCTTCGCTATAGAGGCGAATGGCAATGCCGTCGCTGGTTCGGCCGCATCGGCCCGAACGCTGATTCGCGCTCGCCTGGCTGATTGCTTCGATGGGGAGGCGCTGCACCTTCGCGCGCGGGCTGTATCGAGAGATGCGCGCCAAGCCGGTGTCAATGACGTAGCGGATGCCCGGCACAGTGAGGCTCGTCTCGGCCACGTTCGTCGCGAGAATGACCCGGCGACGGATGCCCGGCATTGTCGAGCGCTCGAAGACGCGATGCTGCTCGGCCGAGGACAACCGCCCGTAGAGGGGTAACACCTCGGTGCCGGCCATGGCGCCGGACTCGATGCGCCCCGAAATCGCGTCGTGCGCATCCCGAATTTCGTTCTCACCCGAAAGAAAAACGAGCACGTCACCGGGTGCTTCACGCGCCAGTTCATCGAGAGCAGCAATGATGCCGTCGACGTAATCCGTCACTTCGGCGCTCGGCGCCGAACCCGTTGCCTCATCCGGGTCGTCGGGGTCGTCACTCGTCATCTTTTCGGCGACAAGGGAGCGATATCGCACCTCGATAGGAAACGTGCGCCCCGACACTTCGATAATGGGCGCACCGTCGAAGTGTGCCGAAAAACTCTCCGGGTCGATGGTCGCGCTCGTAATGATGACCTTCAAGTCGGGTCGCGTGGGCAGGATGCGCTTGAGATAGCCCAACAGAAAGTCGATGTTGAGACTGCGCTCGTGTGCCTCGTCGATGATGATCGTGTCGAACGCGCGTAATTGCGGGTCGCGGTGAATGGCATTGAGCAGAATGCCGTCGGTCATCACCGTGATGAGGGATGCCGCACTCGTCTGGTCGGTGAATCGCACACGATAACCAACCTCGCGTCCGAGTTCGACCTGCAGCTCCTCGGCGATACGTTCGGCGACCGCACGCGCGGCGATGCGTCGCGGTTGCGTGTGTGCGATGCGTTCTCTGCCGAGCGCAAGCGCCATCTTGGGCAGCTGTGTTGTCTTTCCCGAACCGGTTGCGCCGGCCACAATGACAACCTGGTGGTCGTGGATGGCCGCTTCGATGTCTGCGCGGCGGTCCGACACGGGCAGGTCGGGCGGAAAACTAATCTGCACCGGCAACCTTCTGCTCAACTAGGATGGACCAATGTTCCAGCCTCGCTGGAACATTTCTACGACCAAGGAATGAGTCATGGCGAAATCTTCTTCGACTGTAACAGTGCCGGCTACCGGCTACCGCAGAGGTGCGGTGATACTGCTGGGTTTGATCGGCGCAATTCAGGTGGCCGACCCCATTGTGTCTTCTCTCGCGCTGGTCAAGGCGTCGGACGAACTCAACTTCACCGCGTCGATTCAGGCGCTGGCTGCCGGTGTGTCGACGCTGGCGTTGGCCGCCTTTGCCATCTCGGGTGGTTTGTTGGCCGACCGACTCGGTCGCCGCGGGGTGCTGCTGGCCTCGCTGATTGTGTCGTCTATTGGCGAATTGCTCACTGCGGTGAGCACCGACCCCATCACCTACATCGCCGGTCGCGTGATCACCGGCATGGCTCTGGCCATCACCTTCGGTTCGGCGTACGCGATGTTGCGAGCCGTCTCGAGCGAGAAGTCGCTGGGTAGCGCAATGGCCATGTTCAACGTGCTCAACGGTGTCGTGCCCGTCGTGGTCATGGTGCTCGCGGGCATCCTGATGGGTGTCAACTGGCGACTCGCCTACGTGTTGCTCCCGATTGTCGCGTTCGTTCTCATTTGGTTCATTGCCCCCGTGCTACCCAAGGTTCCGCGAACCGGTGGAGGAAAGATCGACTACTGGGGACTCATTTTCGTCGGCGTCGGCATCGCATCGCTCCTGTACGGCATCAGCAACGCGTCCGGCGGAATTACGAAGCTTCCGTTCATCCTGCCGATCGCAATTGGAATCGTCTCGTTTGCGCTGTTCGCCATTGTGGAGAACCGCAGCAAGCACGCCGTGTTCCCGATCAAGATTCTGACGCACCCCGCATTCCTTGGGGCCGTCATTATGGGTATCTTCTGGAACTTCGCCGCTGGTGGGTTGAGCCAGATGCTGCCGAACATTTGGCAGTACGTCACGCACATCCCCTCGGCCCTGATCGGGGTATCGCAGCTTCCGATGTCGGCCGCGGGAATCGTCGGCTCGTTGACCGCGGGCGCACTTCTCTCACGTGGCGTTGCGTCACGGTTCATCTCTGTGACGGGCTACGGCTTGCTCGTGGTCGCCTTTGCCGAGCTGGCGTTTGTTGACGCCAAGAGCGGGTTCCTCGTGTTCCTCTTCGGCATGATCGTGGCCGGCATCGGTTACATGATGAACGCCACGACGCAGGGCAACCTGTTTCTCACGCTCGCGCCGAAGAGCGCGTACGGCGCGGTCACATCAAGCAAGATGGCCGTGGGGCAGTTCGGTTATGCCCTCGGTCTGACGGGAACGTCGACGTTGGTGAGCTTGTTCACGTTGAGTAAGGTGAACGAACTGTCCAAGGGTGCCGTGAGCGGTGAAGAAAACTGGGATGCCATCACGAGCTACATGTCGACGGGAAGCACGACGAACTCGGCGCTGTCGGCTGTCTCGGTAACCGATATCGAAGCCGCCTACTCGACGGCGTTCAACACCACGTCGATCATTTCGGGTGTCATCGTGCTCCTTGCGGGCATCGTCATGTTCATCTCGCTGAGTCGCAAGAAGGCCGCCATCCCGGTGGACGACTTCCTCGCCGGCGTGACGACGGTTCCGGCCACCCCTGCATCAAAGGGTGCCAAGAAGTAACACACGTCACACTCTCACGAGACATCGCCTTGGTCAGTTCCTGGACCAAGGCGATGTCTGCTTTCGATGGCCTGTGCCCAGTATGTTGAGCCGACAATCAGCACCGCGCCGATCACGGCGACCACCGTCAGTGCTTCGCCACCGAGCGTGACACCCACGAGCACAGCCCAGATGGGCTCGGTTCCCAGCAGGAGGCTCGCGCGCGACGCGGACGTGCGTCGGATGCCCCACAGCTGAACCAAAAACGCGAAGACCGAGCAGGCCAATCCTAAGAAAATCAGACCGCCCCAGCCGGCCAGGTTTAACGTGCGCACGGCCGACATCGTGTCGGCACCAGCGAACGCCAGCGTCAGTGCCGTGCCGGTGATTGCCTGCACAAGCGTCACATTGACCGTGCTCATTGTCACTCGTCGCGTCAGCACACCGGATGCCGTCACGTGAACGGCGCGCACCGCGGCCGCCGCCAACATGAGCACGTCGCCGAGCGTGGGCGCATGAAAACCCGAGCCCGATACGAGCAACGCGATTCCCACAACGGCAAGGGTCACGGCGATGAAAAAGGGTCGAGGCAGCCACCTGCGCAGCCAAACACTTTCGAGCAGCGGGGTGAAAATGATGGACAGGCTGATGATCAGCCCCGCGTTGGTGGCACTCGTCAAATGCACACCCCACGTCTCGAGATACAGGATGGCCGTTTGGCTGACGCCCAGAACGGCACCGACCACCCACTCGCGGCGCATCACACGGGCGCGCACGAACAACCACACCGCAACCATGCCCACGAGGGTGATGACAAACCGCAATGCGAGCAAACTCGGAACCGAAATCTGTTCGGCAACATCCTTCGCCGCGAGATAACTCCCGCCCCACACGATGGCAACGGCGATGAGGCTCACGTCGATCTGCCACGTGCGGCGTGTGCGGTCTGGTCGATGCAGGGCATCCATCTGACCAGTATTGTCGGTACTCGTGCGACTCATCGACGGCGGTCTCTCCACGCAACTTGCCATCCGCGGAGCCCAGATCGATGATCCGCTCTGGACCGGTCGGGCACTTCTCGACCATCCCGCACTCGTCGAGCAAGCCCACCGGGATTTCGTGGACGCAGGTGCCACCGCCATCATTACCGCGAGCTATCAGATCTCGCGTATCGGATTCGTCCACAGCGGGCTGAGCGCCGACGACGCCGATCGGGCGCTCACCGACAGTGTCGAAGTGGCTCGGCGGGCCGTGGCACACACCACCACCAAGGTCGCCGCGAGCGTCGGACCCTACGGCGCCATCAGCCACGATGGGGCCGAGTATCGGGGCAACTACGGTGTGACGCGAGAGCTGCTCAGCGAGTTTCACCGCGAACGACTCGAGGTGCTCGTTGCGGCCGCCCCCGATGTGCTCGCGATCGAGACCATCCCCGACCTCGTTGAGGCGAGTGT
>RFQD01000391.1 GCA_009925875.1 Microbacteriaceae bacterium
AAGGAGTAGGAGTTCGTGCGCGGCCACTCGAACCGATCCCCGACCATCGCGGTTGCGCGAGATCCGCGGTGATCACGGCGATGGAGGGCGCGCGTGATCCCGGCGAGGTCGCGCGTGCTGAACTGACCGAGCACCTTGAGGGAAACGAGGTTGCCGTTCCGATCCTCGATGCGACGGGCAACCTCGACCATCGTCGGCCCCTGGGCTTCATCCAAGGGAGAGTCCGCAGAGATGCTGACCTTCGCGGAATCGTCCATGAGCAGATGGTCGTCCATCATCTCAAAGTTGAAACCGGCATCGTTCAGATGATCGAGGATGTCCTCCATCACGCTCGCAGTCGCAGTCGAACGCGAACCGTAGACGCCGCGCTTCGCTGCCACGCCGATGGCCGCGACGGCTCCGACGAGGCCAAGGGTGAGGATGGTGCCGTTGTCGAGGATCTTGTTGGACATGGAGAGACTCCTTCCGGTGGAGGGTAACGCATCTTTGCGAGACGACCCGATCTTCGGGTTCAGCCTCTTCTACAGTCAGCCACGCATCTTCGAGGTGAACTCGCCTGGCTCGCCGTAGATCGTCCCCTCCCACACGACCGAGTAGCCAGGGTGGTTGTCCGCCAGCCCGCGCCGGTCACGCATCACCGACTGCTGCTCGACCGCGTTCGACTCCATGTCGAGCGCGTCCGTCACGATGCGGTGCAGCTCATGGTCACGGCGATGCCGAAGGATGTTGTCCTCGTCAAGGTCGGTGTACCCGCCGAGGGCGTAAGAGAACGTCTCCCCGTACTCCTCGGCCCCCACCGTCCACGGCTTGACCTCCGCGAAGATGACCTGCGCCCCGCTTCCCTTGATGCGTTGCTGGAGCCAGGACTTCGCGTCCATCGTCGTGCGGCTCCCGCGACGATCGGCAAGTTGTTGCGCTGCGATCTCGCGTGCAGTCTGCCTATCGACACCGGCTTTCAGAAGAGCGTCGTAGCTCGTCTCTTCGTGACGACGGGACACCGCACCAGCAATACGCTCGGCCTGCTGGCGCGTGATCGAGCCTTCCGCCAGCCATCGACCCGTTCTCGCATCGCTCGGCAAGCCCAAAGACATGTTGACTTCCTCGATGCGT
>RFQD01000392.1 GCA_009925875.1 Microbacteriaceae bacterium
GTGCGCCAGTTCTCCATCAAAAACACGATGGGATACTCGCTCAACGCGCTCGTCGACTTCGACACCCCCGCCCAGATTCTGACGCACCTCATGGTGGGCAGCGAGGGCACGCTCGGGTTTGTCGCCGAAGCGACGTTCAACACGGTGCCCGTGCTGCCCCACGCCGCCACCGCGCTTCTCGTGTTCGAGTCGTTGTCTGCCGCGACGGATGCGCTTGTGCGACTCGTGGCAACCGAGCCGGCGACGATCGAACTCATGGACGCGGCATCGCTTCGCGCCACCCTGCTCGACGAAGAATCGCGAGCTACTCTGCCAGAGCTGGAGATTGTCGACCACTGTGCGCTGCTCGTCGAGTATCAGGCGGGGGACGAGAAGGCCCTGGCCGCGCAATCCCGCACGGCGATGAAGCTGTTTGCGACGCTGTCTCTCGCAGTGGAACCAGAGTTGACGCAGGATGCGCGCGTGCGCGCATCCTTATGGCACATTCGCAAAGGGCTGTACGCGACCGTCGCGGGCGCCCGACCGAGCGGCACGACCGCTCTGCTCGAAGACATCGCGGTGCCCGTGGCTCGGTTGTCAGAGACCTGCGCGAAACTGATTCGCCTGTTCGAGATTCACGGTTACGACGACGCGGTGATTTTCGGGCACGCGAAAGACGGCAACATCCACTTTCTCGTGAACGAAGATTTCGAGTCGGCCACGAATGTCACGCGCTACCGAGCCTTCACCGAAGACATGGTCGAGATGGTTTTGGCGGCAGGAGGAACGCTCAAGGCTGAGCACGGAACCGGGCGCATCATGGCCCCATTTGTTAAGCGACAGTACGGCGCCGAGCTGTACCAGGTGATGCTCGACATCAAGCGGGCGGTTGACCCGGCCGGGATATTGAACCCCGACATCATTCTGACCAACGATGCCGACCTGCACCTCAAGCACCTGAAGTCAACGCCCACAATCGAAAGCGAAGTCGATCGATGTGTGGAGTGCGGCTACTGCGAGCCCGTGTGTCCGAGTAAAGATCTCACGATCACGCCACGCCAGCGCATCGTGGCGCGTCGGGCAATCGCTCAGGCTCACGACGACGGGAATTCAGCCTTGGCGCGCGAGCTG
>RFQD01000393.1 GCA_009925875.1 Microbacteriaceae bacterium
GTGTTTCCACAGGAGCGTTGTGAACATCTCAGCGAAGGCGACTTCAGTCGACGTCATCGTGCCGACCGTGAGGCTGTGGTCTTGTGCAAGCCTGCGATAGATGACAGCTCGCTCGACATCGTCGACATGAAGCAACATCTTCATGCTCCCGCGCAAAATCTCCGAATTCTGGCTGGTCGGTGCTGGCGCGAGGTTAAGCGCAACTCGAACTTCGGTCCAGGTCGCGACTTTGTAAACGTCTCCGAGTTCACGTCCACTCAACGTCAAGTAATCAATAAGTGTGATGTCCGGGAACTGAGGCAAGTACGACCGGACGTCGTTAATGAGGTCCTTCTTCGGGAATCTGAGCTGCGAACGGACGTTTTCGAGCACGCGCTCCTTCACTATTTCTTCCAACAAGATCTGACAGCCTGCGGGAAGAAACGGAAAGTCGTGTTGAATGTCCTGAATTAGCTTGGAACGAGTGGCGCCCGTGACGGCACGCAGAATCTTGTCGAACCGGAACTCTTTACGGTGAAATCCAATGAAATCTAGGACTGTCAGAACTGACTTGTCTTTATCTCGCCTTAGACCTCGCCCGAGCTGTTGCAGGAATATGGTCGGGCTCTGTGTTGGCCGAAGCATGAGAACCGTGTCAACTTGCGGGATGTCGAGGCCTTCGTTGAAAACATCCACCGCGAAAATGCAATTCACTTCGCCATTTCTCAGCCGCTCGATGCTTTCTCGACGCAACTGTGACGGGGTGCTGCCGGTGACACACAACGAAGGGATCCCCGAGTCGTTGAAGAAGTCAGTCATGAATTCCGCGTGAGTTACGGAAGCGCAAAATCCGAGGGCTCTCATTTTGCTGACGTCCGTAACCTTGTCCCGAACTGCCTCAATAATTCTCTCCGCACGTTGTCGTCCAGCGTCGCCGAGATAGACCTTCGCAAGGGCATCTTGGTTGTAGCCCTGGGGGCCACCCCAGGCGACATCATGCAAATCGACTCCGTCGTCGATTCCGAAGTAGTGGAAAGGGACGAGCAAATCGGCGTCCAGCGCGTGCCAAAGTCGAATTTCGGATGCTGCTCGCCCATCGAAAAACGCCTCACGAACGTCCACGCCGTCCG
>RFQD01000394.1 GCA_009925875.1 Microbacteriaceae bacterium
GGATGATCAGAAACGTAGAGTCCCAACATTTCGCGTTCAAACGCGAGTTTTTCCCGCTTCGACCACTCGGGACGCTCGGGGACAACATGTGTCGCCTCCTCGAATTCAAATAAATCGCCAAACAGGTCGACCATGCCGTGAGCTTCGTTCTTCTTGAGGCTGACCGCCGAATCAATCGCCTCTTCGTGAATCTCGAGAAGAGCTCGTCGTGTCGATCCGAGTGAATCGAATGCTCCGGCTTTAATGAGTGATTCAACGGCCTTCTTGCTGGCAGCTGCGGCCGGAACCTTCTTCAGATAGTCATGAAACGACGTGAAGCGGCCTCGCTCCTCACGAGCCGATCGGATGAGTTCCACAACGTTTCCACCAACGTTTCGGATTGCCCCGAGACCGAATCGAATATCGCTACCGACGGCCGAGAATGCCCCATTCGATTCGTTGACGTCCGGGGCAAGAACCTTGATCCCCATATGCCGACATTCCGATAAGTACAGCGCGAGTTTGTCCTTACTGTCCCCCACGCTCGTGAGCAGGGCGGCCATAAATTCCGCGGGGAAGTTGGCCTTGAGATAGGCAGTCCAATAACTCAACACTCCGTAACCAGCCGAGTGCGCCTTGTTGAACGCGTAATCGGCAAATGGCACGAGAACTTCCCACAGCGTCGTGATGGCCTCGTCTCCATAGCCGTTGGAACGCATGCCAGCACGGAAACCCTCGAATTGCTTTTCGAGCTCGTCCTTCTTTTTCTTGCCCATCACGCGTCGTAAAACGTCGGCCTGTCCCAGCGAGTAGTTAGCCACCTTTTGAGCGACCGCCATGACCTGCTCCTGATAGACGATGAGTCCATACGTTCCGCCGAGGACTTCCTTCAGTGGCTCCTCGAGCTCGGGATGAATCGGCTCGATTTTCTGCAAGCCGTTCTTTCGCAGCGCGTAGTTGGTATGCGAATTGACACCCATTGGTCCCGGGCGATAGAGGGCAATGACCGCAGAAATATCTTCAAAGTTCGTCGGGCGCAGTTGACGGAGGAGCGAGCGCATCGGTCCGCCATCAAGCTGAAATACCCCCAGCGTGTCTCCCCGGCTCAACAATTCAT
>RFQD01000395.1 GCA_009925875.1 Microbacteriaceae bacterium
CTGGGATGCGCCACGACGGATTAGTGCGACCGATTGCTCTTGTGATCAAAGCATCCGCAATCGTGGGGTTCATCGGAAGAAGCGGACCATGAACATTTGTGGCAAGGGAGGATCCCATCACCACCCCATCCCATCGATCACTCTGACGGAGCGACCTATCACTTCCCACCCCATGGATGAGTGAACCAAAATGTGGCAAGCCCCCGTCGTCGACTTTGGAGGAGTGGTTTTCGAAACCTGTCACAATCCCGAATTCGGTGCTCATCTCCACTTCTCCGACCGCACGCGACTGCTGCATTGACACGCGTGTCGGAAAAACCGCTGCACCCTGGGCCATGGAACCGTTCACGAACGTGATGCTTCTCCCGAGAGCGAACCAGCCCGCGGAAATTGCGAGAAACGGCACCCCTCCGTCCCGCAGAGAGCAGAGTTCGTCAGCGAGTCGACGAACGTCCGGCAGGACGAGCTCAAGCATGTCAGTGGGACCACTGCCGACATGAACCAGATCAATATTTTCGGGGAGTAATTGACCGCGATGCACCTCGGAAATCTGGACTTTGACACCATAGGCTTCGGCGCGAAATCGCAAGGCGAGAACGTTGCCGACGTCGCCGTTGATTCCAAGTTCCTGAGGGTACAAGTGCGCAATGTGCAACTTCGTCATGAATCTCCCCCCTCAAGTTCAAGGAATCCCAAGCGCTTTCGTATGCTCATCATCAGCTCGTAATTCACCAGCATGACTTTGAGACCTTCTGAGGGGCGAGGGAGGGAAAGAAACCTATCCACGGCTTTATCCGGGTCTGGCTCGACAGCCTTAACAACTCGATCTTCGTAGGCGAATCGCGTGGCAATCTGCCACGCCTTCGTGCCTGTGATGATGTCCACATCGCCGAGTCGGGACAGGTCGATGCCGTAAATCCAAGATGGATCGGGCGTGCCCTCATCAACGGCAACAAGAAGTTGTTCCGGTCGTCGATCAAGAGCGTCGAGATTCATTTGAAGACTCGGAGGATTCTTCATCATGATGACTTCGATGTCTTCGCCATTCACGGAAATAATTTCGCCCCGACCATAAACAGTCTCCATGGACGCAAGA
>RFQD01000396.1 GCA_009925875.1 Microbacteriaceae bacterium
GGCGAAAATCTATATGCAGCCGGGCGATACCCTCTATGATTCCAAGCGGGCTTTCCTGGTCACCGGAAGTGGCGCCACGGTGAACAACAAAGCGAAAGTCAACGCCGACGTTATTGACCATCCGGCCGGTTACCACAGTTACCCGGTCCTGATTTATCTCGAGTTGCCGGCTTGCACGCGCACGACAAGTTCTGGTTGCCCGGCGAACCAGAACAAGATCGAATGCCCGGCAGAGAGCAAGAGCATCAACGTTAAAGTGACAACGCCGCTGGAGTCCAGCGGCATAACGGTTACGGGCACGGTCGCGATCCCGGCCGTCTCCGGATCGTGCGGTTGAGATTGGAGTACCCTGTGACGCAGCATCAATCGCTCAAATCACGTGACCTGACCATGACGGTACTCATGACGCCGGACATGGTCAATTTCTCGGGCAATGTCCATGGCGGCGCCATGTTGAAGTTGCTGGACCAGGTGGCTTACGCGTGCGCCGTGCGGTATTCGGGGCGCTACGCGGTGACTCTGGCGGTCGAGAAGGTCGTGTTCAAGCAGCCGGTCCACGTGGGCGAGTTGGCGACGTTCATGGCGCGGATCAATTATGTCGGCAAGACCTCGATGGAAGTCGGTATCAAGGTCGTCACGGAAAATCCACGTAACGGTGAGTGTCGTCACGTGATGACGTGTTTTTTTTACATGATCTCGGTTGATGAAAATCGCAAGCCGGTTGAACTCGAGGCCTTTACTCCGGAAACGGACGAGGACAAGGAACGCTGGGCAGACGCCCTGAAACGCAAGGAAACCCTGTCCGCATGACGATGCGGGGCGAGGTCGCCATGACGCGGAATGGAAACAACACCCCGGATTTTGATTACGATTTCGTCGTGATCGGGTCTGGATTTGGCGGCAGCGTCTCGGCATTGCGCCTGGTCGAGAAAGGATACCGTGTCCTCGTCATCGAGCAGGGCAAGAGGTTCCGTGATCACGATTTCCCGAAGACCAACCGCGAGTTGCGCAAATACCTTTGGTTGCCGCTGCTGAAGTGTTTTGGCATCCAGGACATGACCCTTTTCCGCAATATCCTGGT
>RFQD01000397.1 GCA_009925875.1 Microbacteriaceae bacterium
GACGGAGAACCGATGCTGCGGATCGGCGTAGAGGAGAACCTGCTGGTAGCGATGCGCGTCCGACAGGGCCTGCCCGTCGGGCAGCCAGTCGTCATGACTGACCAGATCGCGCAAGAGCGTCCCGCCTTCGGCCAGCGTGGTCGCCTCGTCCGCCTTGCGGTTGACCAGGGACGTCAGGCCGGCCACGAACGCCTGGAGCCGAGGATGTGGGCGTGTCTGAGCGTAGGGCATGGCGTGACGAGGCCGAGGACGCGGTCACCCGGGCGACGGCCCGACCGTGGGCAGGACGGACCATGCAACCGAGACGTGATTCGTTCCCGGCGCCGAACGCGTGAGTTGTGTCCACCTCCCGGTGAAACGCTGGACCTTGAACAACTCGTATTGCCCGGTGGATTTCGACTGACCGCAAAACACGATGAACTTCCCGTTGGGGCTCCAGGCCGGTGTGACATCGCCCCGCAGGGCAGGAGGACGTCCGGGTACCGGGTTGACCGGACTGAATCGAAGATTTCTTCTGAAACTCGTCAGTGTTCGGAGATGACGCCCGTCGGCGTCGATGATCCTCAGTTCACCGTATCCCGGATTTGGACCGTTGAGCCCGACTTGTGAGTTGAACACGATCCTGCGTCCATCGGGAGACCACGACCGCGAGTAGGCGTTGTTCGCTCCGCGGGTCAATCGCTTGAGATTGGTTCCATCGACGTTGATCGTGTAAAGGTCGTGGTGGCCACGGCGGTTATTCCTGTCGCTGGCGAAGAGGATCACGTCGCCACGGGGCGAGAACTTGGGCCCCGCGTCCTCGTAGGTCCCGTCGGGGAACGTGAGTTGCCAATCATCGCCCCCATCGACCGGGACGATTCGCAGGTGTGAGTTGTCGGGTTCTGTCTCACCACGATTCGACTCGTAGACGATGAGTCGCCCGTCAGGTGAAAATCCAGGAATAATCTGCAATTCGTCCGCGACTGAAGACGTGAGCTTTCTGAGATTCGTGCCATCGGTGTTGATGACGTAGATGTCGGCTCTGTCACCGGTGTAGCCCGAAAAGGCGAGGCGGGTCCCATCCGGTGACACCGATGGATGA
>RFQD01000398.1 GCA_009925875.1 Microbacteriaceae bacterium
GGTGCTCACCTTCGTCATGGAGCGCATCAACAGCGATCGCGCCGATCATGGTAAACCGAGCGTCGTGCTCGCGCACTGTTTCGCAAGCGGCCAGGCGGGAGCAACCTCCACCGAGGACGGCCCCATCGAACAATACGAGAATGCCTCTGACATCACTGTCGGTGGGCTAGGAATCGTTCCGCTAACCGTGTTTGACGGCCCCGACTATGTTGCACTGGGTCACATTCACGGTCGCCACACGCTTTCTGAACGTGTGCGCTACAGCGGCGCGCCACTGCACTACAGCTTCGGCGAACGAGGCAAACCGCGTGGTGCGTGGCTCTTCGACCTCACCGATGCGGGCCTCGGCGAGGTCACGTGGGTGAGCCTGCCCGTGCCCCGCGAGCTGAGCGAAATCACCGGCACCATCGACGACCTCCTCACTCTGCCCGAGTTCACCCCTGTCGAATCGCACTGGATTAAGGCAGTCGCCACCGACCAGGTCATGCCGACGGATGCCGTGCGCCGCCTTCGCATGCGTTTCCCGCACCTCGTCGATTACGCGTACCGCCCGGCGGTGGTGGCCGAGGAGATGGGCGCCAACTACGGTGAGCGCGTCGAAGGCAAGACCGACGCCGAGATCATCGACGCGTTTCTCGTTCACGTGCGCAACGGGAGCGGAGCTTCGGAGGAAGAAGCCACCGAAATCGCGGATGTTCTGCAGCACCAAGCCGAGGCGGTGGTCGATTAATGCGCATCCACAAACTGACCCTCGCGGGCTTCGGGCCGTATCGCGACGAATACTCGATCGACTTCGACGAATTCGCCGGCGACATCTTTCTCATCGACGGCAACACGGGGGCGGGCAAGTCGACCATTCTCGACGCAATCGTCTACGCCCTGTACAACACCGTCCCGCGCTACGACGTGTCAGCCGCCACGAAGATTCGCAGTGACTTCTGCGACGAGACGAACAAGACCTTCGTCACCCTCGAGTTCACCATCAACGGAGAACGATATCGCGTCTCTCGCAACCCCGACTATCGCGGGCCTGGCGGTGCACGAGGAAACGCCGTCAACGTACAAACCAACGCTGTCCTCG
>RFQD01000399.1 GCA_009925875.1 Microbacteriaceae bacterium
GCGCTGATGAAGGAACTTGGTCTTAAGTCATACCGATTCTCCTTTGCGTGGCCTCGCATGTTTCCCAATGGCGATGGTGTGCGCGAAGAACGCGGCTTTGCTTTCTATGACCGCTTGATTAATGCGCTTCTTGAAGCAGGTATTGAACCGCTTGCAACGTTGTACCACTGGGATCTGCCACAAGCTCTGCAAGATAAAGGTGGCTGGACAAACCGTGACATCGTCAAAGCATTCGCAGATTACTCAACGGCAGTTGTTGAACACTTTGGTGATCGCGTAAAGAAGTGGACACCGATTAATGAACCGTGGGTAGTTTCATGGCTTGGATATGGAATTGGAATTCACGCACCAGGTGTAACTGACCGCCGTGCAGCATTTGCCGCGGCTCACCGAACGTTTCTATCGCGTCGATCCGGGTCGCGCACGCGCCACCGGTGGCTCCGGGCTCGGGCTCGCCATCGTGCGGCACGTGATGCAGCGCCACGGCGGCGAGTTGCAGATCGAGAGCGTGGAGGGTCGCGGTAGCACCTTCGCTTGCCACTTTCCGCCGTTGCGACGCGTTCATCAAAAGTTCGCAATCGAGTAGCACACTCGCTATCCTTTCTCACCATTCGGTCCTGATCGGCCCGGGAGAGTTTCGATGGAAACCGCAGATCTTTCGCACCACATTTCCCGTCGTTTCAACGAAGACTTGGAAAAAGTTCGTAACCAAGTGTTGTCGATGGGTGGGTTCGTCGAAGAGCAACTGAGCCGTGCGGTGTCCGCGCTGGTCGAGGGCGACAGCGAGCTCGGACAGTCGGTCGCGCACGACGATTACAAAGTCAATCGCATGGAAGTGTCGATCGACGAAGAGTGCTCGCGAATTTTGGCTGCGGCGCGGGTTTGTTGTGGAAGATTCGGTGTGGCTGCAACGCCGATGCTCCAGCGACTCTTCAACCGTTGTTTGATCCAGAGTGCGCCTAAAATCGGTCCCGGCGGCCATGGCTGCTGCGGAACCACTCGCTGCGACGTGGGTAATGTCGGGAAACTCGGAGGCTGAGATGACTGGCCGTGAACGACCTGCTCTTCGGCGTCGCTGCGG
>RFQD01000400.1 GCA_009925875.1 Microbacteriaceae bacterium
GACCTTCTTGAAAAAATCGAGGTCAAAGTAGATGACCGAGAGTGGGCGCGTGCTGCTCCGGCTGAACTTGATCTCGGCCTCGAGGTTATCGAGGACATAACGCTTGTTGAAAGTCTGCGTTCCCGCGTCCACCACGGAACGGCTCCAGCCTTCGTCCTCGCAAATCGTCTCGAGGTCCTCATACGCGTTGAAACGCATCAGGACGTTGCCGAATCGCACATGGTCGCGGTGCTTCAAGGCAAGCCGGCCCGTCACTTTCTGGTCGTTGACGAAAGTCCCGTTGGAGCTGCCGAGGTCCTCGATCTCGAAAATGTCGGCGTTGGCGATGATGCGGGCGTGCTTGCGGGAGACGCTTGGTTCCTGGATGACCACGGTGCAATCCGTAGCGCGGCCGATGGTGGATTCTGTCGCGTCGAGGGGGTGCCGCTTGAACAGTTCCCCGTGCAGGCGCGTCAAGCTCGCGCGGTTCCGCCGCGGCGAGTTGAATATCGTCAGGGCGCCAGGTTGCGCGATGATGGTTTTGTCATTCGACATGCGGCTCAACCGTCTGAAAATGTTTGACTTCTAAATGGTAGCACTGGAATGGCCCCGGTCGATCACCGGGCCTTCGGCCGCGGGGTCGTCCGGGAGCGCGAAAAGTGACGCAAGGGCCCGGAAAGTGCCGAAAATTTCCTTTATTTTTGCGGGTTCCCTGAATAGGATTCCCCGATCAAATACCGGTTGCATCAGGTCTGGGCGCGGCGCGACCCGGGCGTACGCGGGGGGGGAAGCACCATGAAGTTGACAGTCGTTGGATCTGGATACGTCGGTCTGGTCACTGGCGTTTGTTTTGCTGAAGTCGGACACGATGTCGTCTGCGTCGACACGGACGCCAACAAGATCGCGATGCTGCGTGACAACATTCCGCCGATTTACGAACCGGGCCTTGATGAGCTGCTCAAGCGCAATACGGCGCACGAGCGTCTCCATTTCACGACGCAATTGGCGGAAGGCCTGGCCGGGACGTCGGCGGTGTTCATCGCGGTAGGGACTCCTGAGGGCGAAGATGGATCCTCGGACCTGCGCTACGTCAAGGCGGTCG
>RFQD01000005.1 GCA_009925875.1 Microbacteriaceae bacterium
GGGTTGAGAATGACGATGTAGACCATCGTCATGAAGATGACGAGACCGCCACGCAACTCGGTTCCGATGGTCGAACCGCGTTTGCTGATCTCGAAGAACTTATCTAATGCACCGGAGAAGCCGGACTTGGGTGCCGACTTCGAAGGTGAGGATTTTGACTTGGTCGCTTCTGCCACGTGAATCCAACTCCTTTGGGGATGATGTGAGGGTGTTCTGTCAGCCACGATACTGTCAGCACATTCTCAGATTGATTTAGTGTCGGTCGCCGTGTCTCACCTTCAATAAGACATTGAGTCTTTGTTGGAGCGGGTGAATCTCGACGACCACATATTTAGACTGAGCGCATGCCACTCACACGCGTCCCCTCGGCCACCCACCACGAAGCGCGCGGAATCACCCTGTTTGACCAATTCCCGCAGACTGCCACCCGCCAGGTGGTGCAGGTCAACGACGTGGAACTCGGATACTCCGTCATTGACCCCACGGTCGACAAGGTCGGAACCGCGCTTCTCGTCGCGGGCTACACGAGCTCCTACGACACATTCAATTGCATCCTCACACCGCTCGCGGAGCGAGGGTACCGGGTCATCGGGCTCTCACAGCGGGGGCAACCGCACTCGAGCGGACCCGACGACGAGAACGCCTACACGTTGGATCAGCTCGGGCGCGACATCCTGACCCTGCTAGACACCCTGAACATTGGCGAACCCGTTCACCTTCTCGGGCATAGCTTCGGCGGTGTGGTCGCGGCGGAGGCGGCACTCGCCGATCCTTCGCGATTTGCCAGCGTCACGTTCTGGAATTCCGGGCCTCGCGCCATGGCCGAGGGCCAAGTAGCCTACGACGCGCTACGTCGCGGCGGTCCGCGCGAACTGTGGCTGCTCGACTGCGAGCGCGCGGGCATCGACCCCGACGGCGACCTCAACGTCATCGAGCAGTACTACCACGACCGACTCATGGGAACGAACCCGAGTCAATTGGTAGCCGGGGCGGCCATCCTTCGCGATCAAACCGACCGCACCGCAGAATTAGCCGCGACCGGTCTTCGTTTTCTCGTGTCCCACGGTGCCCACGACGATGCGTGGCCCATCGAATGGCAACGCACCATGGCCGAACAACTACAGGCTGACTACGTCGTTCTCGCCCACGCGGGTCACTCCGCGCACGGCGATCGACCCAACCTGACGGCGGATGTTCTCGCCGGCTTTTGGTCAGACGGTGGCGACGCTACCTCGTGAGCCGGGCGAGTAACTCCGCCTTACCGAGGGAGCTATAGCCGGTCACTCCGTTGTTCTTCGCGTAATCCTTGAGCTCAGCGAGCGACCAACTGGAATCTGGCTTTCCCGTGCGCACCTTCACCGCGCTGACGACGGGCTTGGCCGCCTTCGTGACCGCTTTCTCAGCCTTCTTGACCGACGCCGTCGCCTTTTTGGCCGTGCTCTTCGCGGTGGATTGTGCCTGCTTGACCGTCTTCTTTGCCGTGGTCTGCGCCTTCTTCGTCGCACCGATCAGGTCGTGCTTGACTTCGGCTGCCGTGGCGCCCACTTTACGCCCCACATCTTTGGCCACCTTCTCGGCGGTAGTCGCGGCATCGTTCAACTCTGTCGACGCGGACTTGCGGGCACGGGCAAAAAAGGCCGCGAGGCCCGTCTTCTTTTGCTGCTCAGACATTGATGTTCCCCTTCGGTTGCGCGTGGTCGTCGCGCGAATCTGCACAAAGTTTATCGTGCACACGTGGAGCGCGGACGAATGGGTTACGCTTCCGCGATGGCCCGCGACAGAATGTCAATCAAGGCGTCGAGTTGAACACTGTCTTGCGAACCAAAATCAGCTTGCGAGCCGTCGAGCGAACGGGCGGCGAGTCCCTGCTTGCTGTCTATGAGCTCCGCAATCTTCGCGTCAATTGTCTGCGCCGCGATGATGCGCCACGCCGTCACCGGCATTTCCTGACCGATGCGGTGAACCCGGTCGATGGCCTGTGTTTGCTCCGCACTTGTCCACGACAGCTCGGCGAGAACAACATTGGACGAGGCCTGAAGATTGAGGCCGACACCCGCGGCCGTCAGAGAACACACCGCGATGTGAACGGACTCATCATTGTTGAACGCATCAATCGCGTTTTGGCGCGCCGGCGTCGTTTGGTCACCTCGGATCGAGACGGATTTCAGTCCCTGGGCCGCAAACGCACGCTCCGCCGAATCCATGACATCAATGTGTTTGGCGAAGAACACGACCTTCCCTACCGAACGCGCAAGCTGACTTGCGTAGTCACTTGCAAGCCCGGCCTTCGCCTGACCAATCTTTCGAACCATCGTGAAGACGTTTTCGCCCGTCTTCTGGTTCTTCGACTCTTCGAGTTCAGCAACCGCAACGCTGCGGATGAGTTCCGCGGTGGACCCTCGGAACGTTCCACCGATCGCGACGCGGTTGTAACGATCGAGCAATCGCCTGGCGAGTTCCGCCTCGGCCGCTCGAATACTCGCACCCATCTCGTCGTCGAGTTCGACCGGCAAGTCGACCACGCGTTTCGCCGGCAAATCCTTCGCGACGTCAATCTTGCGACGACGCACGATGCCCATATCAATGACGGTCTCGCGCGCAGAGGAATAGAAGCCCGGCTCTGCGGGAGTCAAGCCGTTTGATTCCAGTCGACTCAACAAATCGGCCGACGGCCGGTCGCCGTCAATCCATCCCAGGAACATCCAAATGGCGCGAAAATCTTCGATGTCGTTAATCAAGGGCGTTCCCGTGAGGGCAATGCGCAGCGGGTTGTGGCCGGGAGTGCGTGCCGTGATCCGATCGGCAAGCGCAAGAACATGCTTAGAGCGCTGAGATGACAAATTCTTAATGAAGTGCGCCTCATCGACGACCATGCCCTTGAAGCCCAATTGAGAAAGCCACGACAAGTGTCGATCGAGCACCTCGTAATTGACGATGAACACATCGGCAAAGGCGTCGACGTCTTGACCATCGCCATGGATGACCGTCGCACTACGACCCGGAATCCAGCGCTCGACTTCGCGCGCCCAGTTCATCTTGACGACATTCGGCACGATGGCGAGGAGCGGAAAGGCCCCTGCGACCGAGGCGGCCAGAAGGCTCTGCGCCGTCTTGCCGAGACCCGGCTCATCGGCAAGTAAGAACGTGCGATGCCCATCGCGCACGGACTCAATAAAACGAATCTGGTGCGGCATGAGCTCGTGCCCGGGAGGACTGTAGCGGTCGAATCGAGGAACTGGCGGCATGTCCATGCATGCCGATTGTCCGCCCGCACCCTGCTCGAACGACTTGAACAGTGGCCCGATGAGCTCCCAATTGGAGAGTCGGACAGCTGGCGCGATGCGCTTGGGAGCGACAAAATCGGGAGCCAAAAACGGCGTCGACCGCAATTTTGCTTTGACCGACACGGGTAACACCTGCTTCTCCGCAAGTTCCGGCGACAAGATGTCTTCCTCTTTGGCCGGCTCCGACGCGATAATCAAATCATCCGGCGATACCTCGGCTCCCGATTCGAGTAACCAGTCGCGACGCATCTTTTGTGCGACGGGAGTCGTTGCATGGTCAACCTCGAGGAGTGCAATCAGCGACGTATCGCGAGCAGCCGTTTTCGCCAGGATTGTTGCCACACCATCGAGGCGCTTGAGCGCCTCCGCGCGCTGCTGATCCGAAAGGTCCGGATCGCCCTTGACTCGCGCCCGCTCCTCACGAACGAGGAACGCAATCACCTGAAACTTCGTGCGGTTGGTGGGTCCCACCTTTTTTCCGGTCTGCGCCTTCGCTTCCACCTCCCGCACCTTGCGCGCGAGAATCGGAATCAGCCCAGTGTTGTCGAGCGTGTGACGGCGTGAACCGGTGCGAGCCACGTAGGTCTCCTGTGTCGAGATGAAGTTTCGAGACATCACGGGATCGAGCACCGTCTGCTCGCAAACTTCTTGCGAAAGGTTCGCACTGCCTCCCGTGATCACGTCGCGCAACGACTTCGAGAGAAGGCGGGCGACGCAGACGTCAGCAAGATGAAGTGCTTGGACCTCAGTCTAGCGCTCCGGCGCGGGTGTCGTGACCAGTACGCCGGTCGCAAACAACAGCGCACCGGTTGCGACCTGTCCGACCTGCCATGCCGTGCCGGTCGCCGTCAAAACGAGGGGCGCAATGGGGTTGTACACGATGACAACGATGACGAGCAACACCCCGCAGAGCACCGGTACGAGTTTTCGGTCGCTCGATGTCGACGGCGAGGGAAAACGCCGCGCCGTTGCCGACGATGGGCGCGACCGCACGGCCTGAACGCAAAAAACGAGGAGGACGGCAGCGAGAATACTCACCGCAAACAAGACTGTGATCATCCATTCGGTGCCATTGGCCCACAGCCCGGCAATTGCTGCCGCGGCGCCGAGCAAACCCGGCAACAGACCCGGTCGAATGCGGTCGCTACCGTACCTGTTTGCCGGGCGACGTGACGATGAGTTAGACACCGCCACCACCTCCACCGCCGCCTCCGCCGCCGGAGAAACCACCGCCGAAAGAACCCGCAGACGACGACGAGGAGGCACTCGCGGCCCACGTTGTCGAACTCGAGGCCAAGTTATTCAGGGAGAATACGAACGCCGTGGCGAGGAACTGGCCGTCCGAGGAGTACCAATCCGGCGATCGCGACTCCTGCTCGTACAAGGCAGCAAGTTCTTTCGCCCACTGCTTCTCCAGACCAAACAGCACGGCGTACGGGAGCGCGGCTTCGTAGAGACGAATGATCTTTCCCGGCTTCGTCACATCGACTCGACGCTGGGCACCGCTTGGGCTTTGCAAGAACGCGATTCGGTCGGCCTCAGCCAACCGGATGAACAACTCCAGTCCGCGAAGCTCTTCACGTGCCTGCGCGCCCTCTACCGTAAGCGGGGACACGTCTCGCAGGAGCGAGATCGTGGTCACGGTCGCCACGAAAGCACCCATGTACGTGATGAGCACATCGATGACACCCCCGTAACCGTCAACGTTGATGGAACCCCCCGTAAAGAAGACGGCAATGCCAATGGCGAGCGCAAGAATCATGCCGAGTCGCCGCAGGGCTGCCTGAGGTTGCGATCGGAACCCGGCAGAAACGACCGTGGCCTTTGTTGTTTTCCACAACTTGCTCAATCGCCGCGCGCGAGCGTTGTCGGGTTGCGACGTGGTGACGGATGATCCGATTGACAAGGGAGTACCGAAAGTGGCGTTCAGAACGAGCGTGTCTTCGTCCCCGAGTTTCTCCAGAGAGGCAATTTCGAGCTCGTAACCCGATGAGCGTTTCTTGCCGGTATCAACGTCACGGATAACCAGGTTGCCGTTCACGGCGAGACGCAAGATGGCGGCCACAGTAGCCCGACTGCGGCGGCGGACCAGGTTCGCCGCCACCAAAGGAGTCATTCCCTCCGGCGCCTGGTACTGCGCGATGACGATGCCGCGACCGCGCGCGTTGCGCCACACGATCAGGCGCAACAGGAGTGCCGCGAACATCAAGAGGAACATCAGCGCCGATAGCGAGACAAAAACAATCCCGAGCGGATGCGCCCACACCGACCAATCCGGAACCACAAACGTGTTCGGCTCAAATCCGAGGGCAAACGAGAGATTCTCGTACGCCGCGAGATTCGTCGCCCCAAAATGAAGGACGCGTCCGCCGTTCGATGTCTGCTCCGATTCGACAATCGCACACGGCGTCGTCGAACCTTCGGGGCCCTGGTAACACGACGAGTGAGAAGTGAGTTGCCGGCTCAGCTCGGGTGAGACGGTGACACGGGCCGTCACGCTCCCAAACGGTTGAGCCCACCCCGTTCCGTTGACGTCCCAATACAGTTCTTGAATGCCGGCCCCGTTGTCGGGAACGAGAATCACGTTGTCTTGCGTATAGGTGATGTCGTATTCAACGCGACCGTGAACAAAATCGTCCCCGCTGATGGTGACCACGAGAAAACCGTCGGATTCTTCCGTGACGAAGGCGAGATTGTTGCCGGCCGAGTCCGTCACCGATGTGACGACCGGCTGAGTCGGGTGACCCTGATAGCTCATCGGAATTGCTCGGCGAATACCGTGGTTCTGATCCGTGTCCGGAAAAACGGCCACGAGGCGCTCGTGTGTCGTGAGTTGTGCCTCTCCTGCACTCGAGCGCTCGAGCAGATAATCCGCCGTCATCGACTCAAAGGAAAAGTCGTCGACACCGGCCATCGCCGATGTGCTGGCGCCCCCGGCAAGGAGAAGAATTGTGAGAGCAATACTCGCCGCCGCAACGATGGAGCGACGGCCTCGCCCACGCAACTCGCTCATGGTCATGTAGTCAGCGTAATGCTCCGGAGGCGCAACGAATTAAGCACTACGAACAGGCTCGAAAAGGCCATCGCGGCGCCCGCCAACATGGGCGTGAGTAACCCCACTGCGGCCAGTGGAATCATGACGACGTTGTACGCAAACGCCCAAAACAAATTCTCACGAATAACCCGCCGGGTTGCGCGGGCGATGAGCACCGCATCAGCGGCGGCTGACAAAGTGCCTCTTACCAGCGTGACATCACTCGCCGCCATCGCCAGGTCGGTGCCCGTGCCCATCGCCAGCCCGATGTCGGCTTGCGCCAACGCCGCGGCGTCATTGATGCCATCGCCAACCATTGCGACGACGTGGCCGTTGCGCTGGGCATTCGCGACAAATGCGGTTTTTTCTTCGGGCGAAACACGCGCGTGAACGCGGTCAATACCCACCCGTCCCGCAATCGTCTGTGCGGTTTCTTCGGCGTCTCCCGTCACCATCACGGGCTCGATGCCCAGGGCACGGAATCGATCTACCGCCAGCGCCGAGTCGTCGCGCACCGAATCGGACACGTGGATGACTCCCCAGACACGAGAACCCCAGGCGACGCCCACACTGGTCATGCCCGCTTCCGCTGCCCGTTGCGCGGAGGATGCAAGGACAGGGTCTATGTGATTGCCCCGGTCGCGCAACCAGTCAAGGCGACCCACCGCCACCTCCTCGTGCTCGCCCGACCACGTGACGCCCGGAATCGTGCCCACGGTGGCGATGGCGCCACCGCCAGCCACGGCCCGGAACGGCGTCGATGTCCCGATCTGCGCGATGGCCGGGGTTGCGCGCTCCACGATGGCTCGGGCAACCGGATGCTCCGAACCACGTTCAACGACGGCCGCGATTGACACTAGGCTCACCTCGTCGATGTCGGGCACCGTCGTCACACGCGCGACGCTCATCACACCCGTCGTGACGGTGCCGGTTTTGTCGAGCACGATGGTGTCGAGTCGATGTGACTCCTCGAGAACTTCCGGGCCGGAAATGATGATGCCCACGGATGCTGCACGCCCCGTTCCGACGACGAGCGCAACCGGTGTGGCGAGCCCCAGTGCGCACGGGCAGGCAATCACAATCACTGCGACGGCCGCCGTAACCCCGCTCGCGAGTGAGGCGCCAGTCACCAGCCACCCCACCACGGTCAACACTGATAGGGCAATGACCACCGGCACGAAGACGGCCGAGATCTTGTCGACGCGACGCGCAACCGCCATCTTGCGCAGCTGTGCTCGCTCCACGAGTGCCCCGAGCTGCGCCAGTCGCGTGTCACCACGAACTCGCGACGTGTGGATCTCGAGTCGCCCATCCAGTGCAATCGTGCCGGCAGAAACGGGAGAACCCACGATCACATCGACCGGAAGCGATTCGCCGGTCAAGGCGCTCACATTCACGGCGCCAGATCCCGCGGTCACCTCGCCATCGACGGGGACCGTCTCCCCTGGTCGCACGACGACGCAATCATCCACGCGAAGCTCGTCGACGGGTATGCGAACCTCGACGCCCTCTCTCATGACCGTCGCCGAGGTCGCCTGCAATTTGCCAACTTCATCGAGCGCGGACGCCGCCGACCGCTTTGAGCGCTCCTCGAGCCAACGTCCCAACAGAATGAACGACGTCACCCCGGCGGCCGTTTCGAAGTAAATGTTTGCCGTGGGATCCTGTTGCCAGGCAAAAAACACCATGGGGTGGGTCATACCCCAAACGCCGGCCATCCCGAAAAACAGCGCATAACACGACCAGGTCCAGGCCACGAGGGTTCCGAGCGAAATGAGTGTGTCCATCGTTGCCGAACCGTGTCGTAAGGCCCGCAGCGTGGCGCGATGGATGGGCCACGCGCACCAGAACACGACGGGTGTGGCGAAGACGAGTGACAACCACTGCCAGCCCGCGAACTGCCACGCGGGCACCATGGCTAACCCGACGACGGGAAGGGTGAGCGCGATGGATGTCCAGAGACGCGCCGACGCACGTCTCGATGTGCGCCGGGGAACGGTTTTGGTGGCGTCGGACTGCGACGAGGATGCGACCGTCGCGACATAACCCACGGAGGCGACGGCACTCATGAGTTGCGCCGTCGACACCGCTGTCGGATACTCCACGCGAGCCGAGTTGGTCACCAAATTGACTGACGCAACAACTCCGGGCAACGTCTGCAGACCCTTTTCGACCCGCGCGACGCAACTCGCGCAGGTCATTCCTTCAATATCGAGGACAACTTCAGATCGGTGCGCCATAGGTCTACTCTCTCGCGTTAGTTACCACAACAGTCGCGGTCACCGAGTATTCCCAGAAAAGAGCGTGGGTCGCGCATCCGGTTATCTGGATGCGCGACCCACGCTCGGGGTCGAACACGTGATGCGTTACGGCGTGGGAACCGTCGCGTTGGGGTCGGGATTCATCGGGTCACCGGGCAGCTGACCATTGGGCATCTGGTCAATGCCTCCGCCCGGTTTGTGGTTCGGCTTGCCGCCGTCGACCTGCGGGCCATTCTGGTCACCAGAACCGGCCTGTGCTCCGCGGTCGCCGTCGTGGCCACCCTTGCGATTGTCGCGATCTCCGTCGCCTGGCATGCCACCCTGAACGCTCTGGCGCGCGTGGCTTCGGTCGTTGTCGGCTGCGGCGTGAACGATGGCGGCACCGGCAACGCTCGTGCCGAGCAGCACCGCGAGTCCGGCGGCCGAGATGCCGATGATGGCGCCAACTCCGAGCTTGCGTCCGGTCGAACTGGTGACTGCCGCGTCGCCCGAAGTGGACGTCTTGGCCGACGCCGATTTCGCGTCGGTGACGGGTGGGTTGTAAACGGGCTTCTTGTCAGCCATGGTTTTCTCCTTGCGTTGATGTGCTGATGGCTCTTCACGCCTCAGGTTGTGACTCCACAATGAATTCGGCTGCTATGTGTTCGCTATGAGACGCGTGTGATTCTCTTTTGAGATTCTGACCGCCTCCGCGACGATTCGTTTTGCCATTCCCGGAAAAATGAGTCCGTGAAACGGAAGCACCGACAGCCAATACAGTCGACCCGCGAGCCCCTTTGGGAAAAATATTGCGCGCTGCCGATACCGAGACGTCGTCGGAGTGACGGCTTCGGCAGAGAGCTCGAGCCACGCGCGTCCCGGTACCTTCATCTCGGCCCGCAGACGCAGAAAGCGACCGCGATCGAGTCGTTCGACACGCCACCAATCAAGTGCCTCCCCGGCGCGCAACACGGTGGCATTTGTGCGTCCCCGTCGCAACCCAACTCCGCCGACGAGCTTGTCAACCGCACCGCGAGCACCCCACGCCATGGGCATGGAATACCATCCGTTGTCGCCCCCGATAGATTCGATCACCGACCAGAGTTCCTCGACGCTCGCCGCACACTCGCGCGTGCGCTCATCCGTGTAAACGGTAAATCCGGCCCACTCGGGGTCGGTGGGCAACGGATCGCTCGGGGCCGACGCAATCGACGTATTCTGCCAACTCGTTTCGATGTGTCCTTCGGCCATGCGTTCGAGCGCCAGGTGGACCGCACGTCGGTACGGAGTCAGCCCTCCCTCGGGTCGCGGGATCAGCTCATCCACATCGTGTTCGCTCATAACGCAGTCGTGTTGCAGACTCGCAATGATGGGCACCGCGAGGGCTCGTGGAATGGGAGTGACGAGGTTCACCCACTGACTGGCCAAATAGGGCGTCAAGACGGGCAGTCGGATGATCGTTCGTTTACGCATACCTGCCTCGACGGCATACTCATTCATCATGTCGCCATAGGTCAAGACGTCGGGTCCTCCGATGTCGAGTGTGCGATTGACCGACGGGGGGACGTCGGCAGCTCGTATCAAGTAATACAAGACATCACGGACCGCGATGGGTTGGATGAGGTTGCCCACCCACTTGGGTGCCGTCATGATCGGCAAAACATCGGTCAAGTGGCGGATCATCTCGAAGCTCGTCGAGCCCGAGCCAATAATCACACCGGCTTGAAGTGCCAACGTCGGCACCCCACTGGCAAGGAGAATTTGACCGACTTCGGCACGTGATCGCAGATGTTTGCTCAGCTTCGTTGCCGTGGGGTGAAGACCGCCCAAGTACACGATTCGACGAACACCGGCGGCTGCGCACGCCTGTGCCGCATTCGTCGCGGCGGTGGTTTCGAGCGACTCAAAATCGCCGGCCTGACCCATCGAATGAACGAGATAGTAGAAGACGTCGGCACCACGGCATGCCTCGTCCAGCGCGACCCGCGACGACATATCTCCTTCAACAATGTCAACACGGCGACGCCACGGAACGTCCAGCAGCTTCTCGGCGTTTCGCACAAAAACGCGGACCTCAAAACCGGCATCCAGCAATCTCGGCACTAGCCGGCCCCCGATGTAGCCAGTGGCACCTGTTACAACCGCACGACGCTTCCCCATGTGAATGAACACTAGGCGCATCTGCGTCGTCCCGCACGCGACGCGCGAGTCGGCACGGGCGACTAGCCTTAACGCGTGGGAATTTGGTGGGACAGCCGATCCATCGCGTTTCGTATCGTCTTCGTGGCGATTGTCGCCGTTGTGGGAGCACTCGTGCTGTCCGTCACCATCGCCGTGGTGCAGTCAACGCACAACTCGTCGCCCCTAGCTTCACCGTCGCGCCCGTCTCCGACGCTCACACGAGCCGCCGAAACGGCGACTCCGACGAGTCGCGGGTCGAGCGCATCCACGTCGACCTCGACGCCCTCCCCCACCGCGACCTCACCTTTCGTCACGGGCGCGACGGGTGACGCACTCGTGTTTGTCACCATGCTGGCGCAACTGCCCGAAGATGACAGCCCGGAATCACACGGCGGATATAACCGCAGCCTGTTCAACGCGTGGATTGACGCGAACGGTGACGGCTGCAACACGCGTGCGGAAGTGCTCAAGGTCGAAAGTGCCTCGGCGATTAGCTCCCATGGAACCTGCACGATCGATACCGGGAGCTGGTACTCCGCCTACGACGGAACGTGGTTTACCTCAGCTCGGGACCTCGATATCGACCATTTCGTACCCCTCAAAGAAGCCTGGGTGTCGGGTGCCTGGCAGTGGACGGCAGCCACACGCACCGGATTTGGCAACGACCTGGGCTATGCGGCGAGTTTGCTGGCGGTCTCCTCGTCGTCGAATCGATCGAAAAGCGACAGCGACCCCGCGCGATGGCTGCCCCGAAACGCCGACTTTTACTGTGACTACGCGGCGACGTGGGTGGCAGTGAAATGGCGATGGAGTCTGTCGGTTGACTCGCTCGAGCGAGACGCGCTCAACCGTCTGCTGAGCTCATGTTCGAGTCTGAGCGTGATCGTGCCGGACAAGGCGAACGTTCAAGTGGACCCGCACGCGAGTGATGGTTCAGCCGCGCAGACGGGAGGAGGCTCCGGTGGTGGGGGTTCCGGTGACGGAGTGGTTGACCCCAATTTTGGGACCTGTGTCAACGCCAAAGCGAATGGGTACGGACCGTACATTCGCGGCGTCGATCCCGAGTACAACTTCTATCGCGATGCGGACAAAGACGGCAGAGTGTGTGAATGACGAAAGCCCCGGGAAACCCGGGGCTTTCGCGTGAGCTAGCTTTTCTGCTGGCTTTTCAGTCTTGGTCAGTAGACGCGAGACGCGCTACTTGCTGCCGCAACCGCAGCTACCGCCGCAGCAACCGCCACCTTCGCCGCCACCAACGGTGGCCGAGGGGGCTTCCAGCTTGATGTTTGACACTGCCATGAGCACTCCTTTGTTTGATGAGTGCTGACGAATAACCGTCAGCGCCGGGCAACTATTCCCGGTGGTCTTCCTTAAGTGTGCGCCCTCGAACGCTTTTTTTGCAACGTCACGCCGATGACGAGCAAAATCGCCCCGATGAGGGTCCAGGTGACAAGCGTGACCCATTGGGTCGTTTGTGCGGCATCCGGGAAAAACGAAATGCGGCGCAAGAGGCTGACTTCACTGCCCAGCGGGAGAAGTTGTCCCAGGCTGCCCAACGGAGCCGGATAGAACTCGACCGGAAGTGAGGTGCCGGAAATGGGGTTTCCAATGATGAAGAACAGCAGAATTCCCACAATGATTCCCGGGAACTTGAACAGTGACTGCAGCCCGACAAGAACGAAGCCGACCGCCGCAATCCCCAACGAGATGGCGAGCCACTCCCACCACCAGTTACCAACGAGAATCCCTAATCCTTGGAGAATTCCCGCGATGGCGGCGCCGGCCACGAAGGACACCTTCGCGAGAAAAACGGCGCGCTGGCGATAGAAACGCATACGCATTGTCGCCAGAAGCGCCGCGACGATGCCCGCGATGACGAGTGGCAATGCGGCCGCCGCGAGTCCGGCACCGCGCGCGTCCGTCGCGGGAAGCGGTACAACATCCGTGACCTGTGGGCTTAGAACAGTCAGCCCAAAGCTGCGCGCGGTCGCGTCGGCGATTTGCTGCCCAATTTGGGTCAGAACCTGCGCAACCGCCGCGTTCGCTGCGCTCGCGGTGAGAACATCGAGTCCCGCATCGCTCAAGACGAACGCGCCGTAAATCTCCCGATGCTTAATCGCCGTCGCGGCCGCGTCGGCCGAATCGTATTCGTTCCAGACGAAACCTCCGGGTGCTTTGCCGTCCACGGCCTGTTCCACCGCCGATGTCACCGACGTCGGACCAACAATTCCAACCGGAAGCGAGCTCGGAGTCGCATTCACGAGAGGCCAGGCAAAGATCACGAGAATCAAGCTCACAATGACCGTCTCCATGATGGTCACGAGAATAATGGGCTTCCAAAACGCCATCGACCAGGTTGCCGGAGGCGCTGCGGACGACTCCGTGTTCGCGGTGGATTGAGGGGCTGGCGTCTGTGAGGCGGTCATCCGCTCATCATAGGGTTGTTGTGAGAACGACCGGTGCACACAGATCTGGACCGCTGTTGCGCACGTTGCCAACGCGGCGATCGACGGGATGAAAATCGAGATTCGCCGCCACTATCTCGCTTTCCGCCATCAGGAAATCGATGTACTCAGTTGCCGACAGATCATTGTGGCTCAGCCACGCCTCGTAGCCATCGGGGGTCAGCATGACCGGTAATCGATCGTGCAGCTGAGCCGCGGGGCCAACTGCGGGACGCGTCAGAATAGCCATCGAACTGCGCACGGGGTGCTCATCCGGGTGCCACGTTTCGACGATGCCCGCGAAGGCCAAACCCGCCGGGGCGTGGATGAAAAACGGCTGGGCAATGCCGTCTCGACCGGTGTGCCACTCGTAATATCCGCTGGCAGGCACAATGCAGTGACCGTGTCGAAAGGCGTTTCGAAACATGCCGTTGGTCGAAACCGACTCAATGCGCGCATTGATCGGTTGAGGTCGTTCGTCAAAGGACTTTTTCCACCCGGGCACAAAACCCCACTGCGCCATGAGCGCGTGCCACGCGATGTCTCCCGTTGACGCATCGACAAGCTCGGACACGATCGGGACACGGGTGGTGGGCGCGATGTTGAAATTTTCGAAGTTGTGAGGCCACTCCGGCAGGTGGGACAGCAGCTCCGGCATCTCTCCCGACAACGTTCGAGCGACGACGTATCGTCCGCACATGTGACCCCTCTCGACACCGGCCAATCTCGAGACAAGGCTAAACGATTGCTCCCGATGTCGGTGGGGTGCGATACGGTCTGCTCCCACTCGACTTCACAACGGCAAGAAAACCGAGGAACACATGCACAACGACGGTGGCAAAAACACGCAACGACCGGCGAATCGGCGACGCTGCACGCTTCGCACGCACGGTCATGGCGAAGCAGGAATGGTGCACGATGGACCAGATCGTCCGGCGGCCTGGGTTCACGGCAATCTCGAACCGCTCTCAATCACATGGATCGACGACGTGCCCGGAGCGCAGCCCGTGCGATTCATACCCAATCTTTCGCTCCCGCACACGGTCGAAGATCCCATCGGACTCGGTATCGACCTCTTTCATCATTCATCGATCGAGATCCGGCGTCGCGTCGCCATGGGATTTACCCCCATTTGGTATCCCACGACGTGCGTCCTCGTCATCGGACACCGTCGATTCGATATGAGTCTGCGTCCCGTTCCCGAATGCGAGCACGTCCAATCAGACACGTCATCCATTCACGAACGACGGGCGAAAAGCCGTGAGTTACTCGCGGAGTTACGTCTCGAGCTCTACCGAGACGCCTTTGCCGAATGGATGCGCCATCGCGAGATTTCGCGTTTGGATGCACCTCCGCTGCGCATTTTCGAGGCACTCATGGAGGCCTGGGCATCCCCCGGTCACAGTGTGACCCAAGAACACCTCGCATTTCGCGACGCGCTTCTCGCTGCGCTCGCTCTGCTCGTCGACGTGCACAAGCGACCTGACGGCGAGGTTTAGGCGGCGTGGCCCGAATTCAGCTCGAGCAGCACTACGCCAGCGACAATGAGTCCGAGCCCCACAAATCCCCACGGCGCAATGGTCTCCTTGAACAGGAAAATACCCAACACGGCGATGAGTGCTGTTCCCACGCCCGCCCAGATTGCGTAGCCAACGCTCATCGACAGACCGCGCGCAAGCGCGACGCCGAGCAACGCAAAGGATCCGAGGTACCCGACCACCACGACTACCGACGGCCATAACTTGGTAAAGCCGTCGCTCATCTTGAGCGCCGTGGTACCGATGACTTCGGCGACGATGGCAATGGAGAGCAGAACGTACGGGAGCATGCCGACATTCTCTCAGCTGCGGGAACCGAAGTAGAGTGCACGATGACGGAGAAATCGGAGCATCCGAAATGAACTTGTGGAAAACGTTGGTTCGCAACATCACGCCGCATTGGCCCTTGCTGGTGGGTGTGCTGGTTTTTCAATTCGCGCAGGCCATCGCGTCTCTCGCGTTACCGACTCTCAACGCCAACATCATTGACCTCGGCGTTGCCAAAGGTGATATCCCGTACATCCTGTCTACCGGCAGCATCATGCTCGGAGTTTCCCTGGCGCAAATCATCGGATCGGTCACTGCGGTCTATTTCGGATCACGGCTCGCAATGCTGGTCGGTCGTGACCTTCGTCAACAGGTCTTTCATCACGTCGGCCAGTTCTCCGAGCGTGACATGAACACGTTCGGAGCACCCTCACTCATCACCCGTAATACGAACGACATTCTGCAAATTCAGATGCTCGTCCTCTCCGGCTGCACACTCTTGTTGTCCGCGCCCATCTTGGCCATCGGTGGCGTGATCATGGCGCTTCGACTCGATTTAGACCTCTCCATCATCATGGCGGTCAGTGTGCCCGTTCTGCTCGCCGTCGTTGGTCTCCTCCTATCCCGCATGGTGCCCCTGTTCCGACTCATGCAGAGTCGCATCGACCGCATCAACCAAGTTCTGCGCGAGCAGCTCACCGGAATCCGGGTTGTCCGTGCATTTGTGCGCGAGCAAGTCGAAACGGACCGCTTCGACGCGGCCAATGTTGCCGTGACGGAAACGTCACTCAAGTCCGGTCGGCTGATGGCGCTGATGTTTCCCTCGGTGATGATTGTGTTGAACCTCTCGAGCGTCGCGGTTTTGTGGTTCGGTGCGTATCAGGTTGACGCGGGCAACATGCAAATCGGAACCGTCATGGCCTTCCTGCAATACCTCATGCAAATTCTGATGGCCGTGATGATGTCCATGTTTATGGCCATGATGATTCCGCGAGCCGCGGTCTGCGCCGACCGCGTGAGTGAAGTCCTCCGCACCCAATCCGATGTCGTGCCTCCCGAGAACCCGGTGGTTCCCTCACAGCGAATCGGGCGCATCGAGTTCTCCGACGTCTCGTTCACCTATCCCGGCGCCGAAGTGCCCGTGTTGTCACACGTGTCGCTCACCATTGAACCCGGCACGACGACGGCCATCGTGGGATCGACGGGATCCGGCAAGACCACCCTGATTGACCTCATTCCTCGCTTAGTCGACCCGTCCGCAGGTCACGTGGTTGTCGACGGTGTGGATGCGCGGGACATCGACTTACCGTACTTGTGGAGTCTCATCGGGCTGGTGTCGCAAAAGGCGTTCCTATTTAGTGGGACGGTCGCAAGTAACTTGCGTTACGGAAAAGAATCTGCAACCGACGAGGAGCTCTGGCACGCCCTGGAGATCGCGCAGGCACGCGACTTTGTTGTCGCTCTCGATTTAGGGCTCGACGCACCCGTGGTTCAAGGAGGCACCAATTTTTCGGGGGGTCAACGCCAGCGTCTCGCGATTGCTCGCGCACTCGTCAAGCGTCCCGAAATCCTGATTTTCGACGACTCCTTTTCAGCGCTGGATCTCGCAACCGATGCGCGGTTGCGTCGCGCCTTGAGTCAGGACGCGGGAAACGCAACACAGATCATCATCGGACAACGCATTGCGAGCATCCGTGACGCCGATCAAATCGTGGTCGTGGACGACGGGGCGGTTGTGGGAATCGGAACTCACGACGAACTCCTTGCGCACAACTCGACCTACCAAGAAATTGTGTCGTCTCAGCTCACGGCGGCGGAGGCAGCATGAGCACCACGAATCAGCCCGCCGGCACATCTGCCAGCACGACGAGAATGACCATTCCTTCTGGCGCGCCCGGTGGGCGGCCCGGTGGACCGATGGGTGGACGCGGTCCGATGGGTCCGGGTGCGGGAGTTCCCGTGGAGAAACCACTCCAATTTGGGGCGAGTGCCCGTCGACTTCTTCAGCGTCTCAAACCAGAACGCGCGCGGCTCGTCGTCGTGATTTCGTTTGCCATCGTCAGCGTCGGACTTTCCGTGCTGGGCCCGTGGATGCTCGGCAATGCGACGAACATTATTTTCAACGGCAT
>RFQD01000041.1 GCA_009925875.1 Microbacteriaceae bacterium
TTATGTGATCGATGGCAAGAAATCGAGGAGATTCGATTGGCACGTGTTTACATGCGCGACGCCGTCAGTGCTGAGGCCCGAAATCAACCATGGCTCTGAGACACCAGAGCCTTATGCGTTGTAAACGGGATGCAGACAAATGAGCAGAATTGCGCTCCAGTGGCAGAGGAACGCGAGCACCGTTAGCGTGTGAAAAATCTCGTGAAAGCCGAACGTGCCGGGAATCGGGTTGGGCTTTTTGAGTCCGTAGACAACCGCTCCGACGGTATAGAGCAGTCCACCGACGACAACGAGCACCATCATGGCGAGGTTGGCCGCGAGCAGGTCGCCGATATACATGACCGCCGCCCAGCCGAGGGCGAGATACAGGATGACGTACAACCAGCGTGGCGCGTTGATCCAGAACACGCGGAATCCGATGCCGAGCAGGGTGCCGCCCCAGACGAGCGCGAGCAGAAGCAGGCCCTTGCTCGAGGGAAGGGCGAGTAAGGCTAGCGGTGTGTATGTGCCCGCGATCAGCAAAAAGATGTTGGCGTGATCGATTCGCTTGAGTATGACGCGCGTGCGTTCTTTCCAGTTGAAGCGGTGGTAGAGCGCCGAGTTGCCAAACAGCAGCATGGATGTTGCCATGAACACCGCCGCCCCGAGCTTGGCAGTGAGACCGTCGGCGAGCACGATCAGCACGATGCCGCCGGCGATGGCGATGGGGAACGTGCCGACGTGAATCCATCCTCGCCAGCTCGGTTTCAGCTCAGCGGGGGTCAGCGTCTCCGACGCATCGAGCAGTGGCAGCGCATCCATGGTCACACCCTAACCCGTCGTGCTGACCGTCCTCCGCGAAAGACTGCCGGGTCGACTAACCTGTAGCACGTGACGACGGAAGATTTGCACGCACCCGGGCTGCTCTACCGTCTCTACCAAAAGCGCCTCCGGCACGGTTTGACTCCGGATGTGCTACCACACCACATCGGCATGATTGTCGATGGCAACCGACGTTGGGCTCGCGAGCGTCTGCTCGAGAGCGAGTCGCACGGGCATCGCGCGGGTGCCGCGAAAGTGCCCGAGTTTCTCGTGTGGTGCGATCAGTTGGGTATCAGCATGGTCACGCTGTACCTGTTGTCGACGGACAATCTCACCGGTCGGGCATCCACCGAACTGGACGAACTTTTTGAGATTATTGGCGACCTTGCCGAACGGCTGGCGACCTACCCGAACTGGAAGATCAAGCACGTGGGGTCAGACGAGGGATTGCCGACGTCGCTGCTGACCCGCATCTTGGGCGCCGAAGAGAAGACCGCGAACAACACGGGACTGCACGTGAACTTGGCGATCGGCTATGGCGGGCGGGCGGAAATCGCCGACGCGGTGCGCAGCATCATCGCTGAGCATCAGAGCAAAGGGGGATCCCTCGACGACCTCGCCGAGAAACTCACCCCCGAACTCATCAGCAGTCACCTCTACACGGGTGGACTGCCCGACCCCGACCTCGTGATTCGCACCTCGGGAGAACAGCGGCTCTCCGACTTCATGTTGTGGCAGAGCGCACACAGCGAGTTTTACTTTGTGGAGGCGCTGTACCCCGACTTGCGCGAGGTCGATTTCTTGCGAGCACTGCGTGATTACGCGCAGCGAGAGCGACGCTTCGGGGGCTAATCCCGTCCCGTCGCGCCAGGCTGTAAACGATGTGTGACTTCGGGCGTGTCGCTCCCGAGCTCACGGCCGGTCATGCGTAGTTTGGCGGCATGACCACTCCGCGCGAGAGTGCCGCGAAGACGCGTTCTTCCTCCGGCCGCCAGAACTCATCCGCCACCCGCCAAACCGAGCGTACCTACGTGTTAGATACCTCGGTTTTGTTGTCTGACCCGCAAGCCATTTTTCGGTTCGCCGAACATGCGGTGGTCATCCCGGTGGTGGTGATTAGCGAGCTGGAGAAGAAACGCCACGACCCCGAGATTGGGTATTTTGCGCGCCAGGCGTTGCGTCTGCTCGATGATCTGCGGGTCAAGCACGAACGACTCGACTTTCCTCTTCCCATCGGCGATGGCGGCTCGCTTCGCGTGGAACTGAATCACTCGAATCAGGCGGTGCTGCCCTCGGGTCTGCAGCTCGGCGACAACGACTCGCGCATCCTCGCCGTGGCGATGAACCTCGCGAACGACGGCTTGGCCGTGACGGTCGTGTCGAAAGACCTGCCGATGCGCGTCAAGGCGTCGTCCATCGGACTCTCGGCGGAGGAATACCGCGCCGAGCAGGCTGTCGATTCGGGGTGGACGGGCGTTGCCGAACTCACGCTCGGGTCAGATGACATCGCCGACCTCTATGAGCACGAGAAGCTGCGTTCGCGCGCGGTCGTCGACATTCCGCTGAACACGGGTCTGGTCATCCATTCGGATCGCGGTTCGGCGCTGGCGCGGGTGACCGGCTCGGGCGAACTGAGTCTCGTGCGCGGCGACCGTGATGTCTTTGGTTTGCACGGTCGGTCGGCCGAGCAGCGCCTCGCGATTGATCTTCTGCTCAACCAAGAAATTGGCATCGTGTCACTCGGTGGTCGCGCCGGCACGGGCAAGTCGGCACTCGCGCTGTGTGCGGGTCTCGAAATGGTACTCGAGCGACAGCAGCACAAGAAGATTGTGGTGTTCCGTCCGTTGTACGCCGTGGGCGGTCAAGAGCTCGGTTACCTACCGGGAGACCAGGGCGAAAAAATGAACCCGTGGGGTCAGGCGGTGTTCGACACGCTCGGCGCGCTGGTGTCGGGCAACGTGCTCGACGAAGTTGTTGAACGCGGGATGCTCGAAGTCTTGCCACTCACTCACATCCGAGGTCGCTCGTTGCACGACTCGTTCGTCATCGTCGATGAGGCACAGTCGCTCGAGCGCAACGTGCTGTTGACCGTGCTCAGCCGCATCGGTCAGAACTCGCGGGTTGTGCTCACACACGACGTGGCGCAGCGCGACAACCTGCGCGTCGGGCGCCACGACGGTGTGGCGAGCGTGATCGAAAGCTTGAAGGGTCAGTCGCTCTTCGGACACGTGACGCTGACGCGGTCTGAGCGGTCGGCCATTGCGGCGCTGGTCACCGACCTGCTCGAGGTCAACGAGCTCGCCTAGTCGCGCGCGAGCCGAAGGATTTCGTCGGCGAGGTCGCGGCGCAGAGTGTCGAGACGCTGGTCGCGCTCTTCGGGCGTGAGATACGGATCGGGGTGCACGCTGCGCGTGGCAATTTCCCGAATCGCCGTTTGCACTTCTTCCCTGGTGCGCTCGAGGCACCCCTCCGCCTCCGAGGCGAGGTACTCGTCATCGGAGGCCAGTTCGACGAGTCGCTCGGCAACGGCGAGCAAGACGGCCCGCCGGTTTTTGAGGTGTTTGACGTCGACGGCACGAAAATCTTGACCGTCGCGCCCTCGCCCACCCCTACCCGACGCGATTTTGATTTCGGTTCTCAGCCATTCGGCATCGGCCAGTTTCTCGTCACGCAGCAGGAGCAACTCGTCGCTGACTGCCTGAGTGAACCACGCTGGCGTGGGCGTATCTTTCTCGCGCAGCATGAGGATGACCGCCTTATTCGTCACCGCCAGGCGCACGGCCACGGTGCTCAACATGATGACTTCGTCGGTCGCCTCTTGTTCGCTCGACTCTTCGCCAATGAGTCTCAAGCGATTGAGAATGTCTCGCATCGACTTCATGCGTCACCTCACATAACCGTTAGGGATGCGTCATCGACATGACGTCGAGAGCGTTGTCGAGTTGCACCAACGTGAGTTTGTCGTCATCAACGTAGCCGAGTTCGATGACGGATTCGCGAATTGTTTTGCCGGTCGCCACCGCGTGCTTGGCTATCTTGGCCGCAGCTTCGTAGCCGAGGAATTTGTTGAGTGGCGTCACAATCGACGGACTCGACTCGGCTTGCGCGCGAGCCCGTTCGAGGTTCGCTTCGAGGCCGTCAATTGTCTTGTCGGCAAGCACTCGAGCCGAGTTGGCGAGTAGGCGAATGGACTCGAGGTTGGCGTTGGCCATGACCGGTATCGCGACGTTCAACTCGAATATCCCGGATGCCCCGGCCCAGGCCACGGTCGCGTCGTTTCCGATCACGCGAGCACACACCATGAGCACGGCCTCAGGAATCACCGGGTTTACCTTGCCCGGCATGATGGACGACCCAGGTTGCAGGTCGGGGATGTGCAGTTCGCCCAAGCCCGTGTTGGGCCCCGAGCCCATCCACCGCAGGTCGTTACAGATTTTGGTGAGTGAGACGGCGATTGTGCGCAACGCGCCCGACACTTCCACGAGTCCGTCACGGTTGGCTTGTGCTTCGAAGTGGTCGCGCGCCTCGGTGATCGGCAGCCCGGTTTCGGCAGCGAGCAAGGCGATGACTTTTTGCGGGAAACCGGCAGGGGTGTTGATTCCCGTTCCGACGGCGGTACCGCCGAGGGGAACTTCGGCCACGCGCGGAAGTGCGGAGCGAATGCGCTCGACGCCGTAGCGAACTTGGGCGGCGTATCCACCGAATTCTTGACCGAGGGTGACCGGGGTGGCGTCCATCAGATGTGTGCGCCCGGCCTTGACGGCGGTTGCCCAGAGTCGCGCCTTGACGTCGAGCGCGGTGGCAAGGTGCTCCAGTGCGGGTATCAGGTTGCGAATGAGTGCGCCCGTCACGGCGACGTGCACCGAGGTGGGGAACACATCGTTGGAGGACTGTGACGCGTTCACGTGATCGTTGGCGTGCACAAGGCGCCCGAGCGAACGACTGGCGAGCGTGGCAAGCACTTCGTTCATGTTCATGTTCGAACTGGTGCCGGAGCCGGTCTGGTACACGTCGACGGGAAACTCGGCATCGAGTTTTCCGGCGATGACCTCGTCGGCGGCGGTCGCAATCGCGGCCGCAATGTCGGGGTCAAGCACGCCGAGTTCGGCATTGGCCAGTGCCGCCGATTTTTTGATGTGGGCGAGGGCGGCGATGTGCGCCGACTCCAGCGTGGTGCCGGAGATCGGGAAATTCTCGACGGCCCGTTGTGTCTGCGCCGCGTAGAGGGCGTCTCGAGGCACTCGCACGTCGCCCATTGTGTCATGTTCGATTCGGAATTCATTGGTCGAAGTCATGGCAGAGCAACCTTTCCGTTGACGATGTGGAGCGCGAGTCGTGGTGAGGTGGTGCGTGAAGATTCTCGGCGTGGCCTAGTCGATGCTGCCCACGACGACATCGGGCGTGACCACACCTTGATCGAGTCGGTAGTTTGCGCCGACGATTGCCAGATTACCCTCGGCGATGGCGGCACCTACGAGCTCACTCGATTCGAGCACTTCGGCGATGGTGGCACGCAGGTGCTCTTTGCCCACCTCCAGGGCATCGACGTCGGCCGGGTTGAGCGTGCCGTCCGGCAAAAACTGTCCAGCCGCACCGGCAACCCGTCGAATGGCTGGAGTGATTCGTGCCACCAAGTTGCTGATGTGCGGGGGGAGCGGATTCGCATCCGGGCCGAGCATGTTGATGGCACCGTTGACCGCACCGCAGTTGTCGTGTCCGAGCACAATGATGAGAGGAACACCGAGAATGGCGACCGCGTACTCGAGTGAGGCAACAACCGAGTCGGAGATGATTTGACCCGCGTTCCGCACAACGAAAAGGTCCCCAAGCCCCTTGTCGAAGATGATTTCGGCGGCCAGTCGACTATCACTGCAGCCGAACAGTGCGGCGCTCGGGTTTTGCTCCACGACCAAGTCATTGCGCCGGTCTACATCTTGACGTGGATGCGCCGGCACGCCCTCGACAAAACGCCTGTTGCCCGCCAGCATGTTCTCCCATGCCTGCGCGGGCGTTACGCGTGTCATTGCGCCGCGCTCACATTGATCGCGGCCGTGACCGCGGAGGCGAGCAACGCGAACTCGCTCGTGTCGGCATCCCCGCGAAGTAAGTACATGGTGTCACCGATTTTCGTGGCCAACGCCGAGGAGTTGTTGCCCGCCGTGCCGTTGTCGTACACGTCCCAGGTGATGCCATCTATGACGACGGTGGACACTGGTGTCGTTTTCTCCATGCGCGTGCTCAACCACGACGACCCGGCGCCGAATGCCTGTTCGAACCCGATGTAGCCCTGCATGGGTGTGATGAAACCGATGCGCCACTCGGTGATGTCGTCGGCGCTGGTGCGCACTTCGGCCGCATTTGCTTGCCATGTCGGGTCGAGCACGGGCACAATGATCGCGCTCGTCACATTTGCCTGCGCGGCTTGTGCGGCGGCCACGTAATCCACCTGCCACGCGGGTGCCTCATCCGATCGGGGAACCGCGAAAAAGATGATGGCCACCACACCGAGGGTGGCGAGCATCGAGTAGATGAGATTGTTGACCGTTTTGCGCTCGCGGTAGAGGCGCGAGTTTTCGGCGCGCCGGGCAGCTTCTTCTTCGGGAGTCTCGGGGCGGCCGAGCTCCGCAACGACCGGTCTAGCCTTGGCGCGCGGCATTGAGTCGTTCCTTCGCGCCGGCGAGCCATTCCTCGCAACGAGCGGCCAGCGCTTCGCCGCGTTCCCACAGCCGGAGGGTCTCCTCGAGGGTGCTTTGACCCTTCTCGAGTTCGGCGACGACGGTGACAAGCTCGTTGCGTGCTTCCTCGTACGAGAGGGTCGCGGGATCGGGTGCCTCGGACATGGTCACGATTCTACCTTTCGGGTTGAGTTCGCCTCATGCGTGCCGTTGCTCGTCGCATCGAGCGTCCCGTGCGCGAGGGTCACCACGAGCGGAGTCACGGCGATTCCCGATGGAGTCACGGCAATTGCGTATCCGCGTTCGAGGGTCGATTGAGGCGACAGCGCGCGAACGTGACTGCGCAGCGATTGTGTTTCGACTCGCGCATCGTCGAGCGCACGCGACGCGAGTTCAAAGCCTCGCTGCACTGTGCGAACGAGCTCCTCGGCACGCTGGTCGATGATCCACGCGCTGCCGGCGAGCACCGGACGGCTGCGCACCTGCTCCAGTCGTTCGAGGTTCATGCGCACAAAATTGCTGGCCGCCTGAAACGCGCGGTTACGCAGGTCTGACACGAGAACCAATTCTTCGTTGACATCGGGTACAACGCGCTTGGCCGCGTCGGTGGGGGTGGATGCCCGCAAATCCGCCACCAGGTCAAGTAGAGGTTGATCGGGCTCGTGCCCAATCGCACTCACGACCGGGGTGGTGGCGGCGGCCACCGCGCGCACGAGTCCTTCGTCACTGAAGGGCAGCAGGTTTTGGAAGTCTCCGCCGCCGCGAGCGATGATGATCACGTCAACCGTCGGGTCGGCATCGAGTCGCTCGAGTGCCGCGATGATCGCGGCGGCGGCCTGATCGCCCTGCACGGGCGTGTACTCTCGCGTGAAGACCACCTGCGGCCAGCGCAGTTCGGCGTTTCGAATGACGTCGCGTTCGGCATCCGAATCTTTGCCCGTAATCAAACCGATGTTCTGCGGAAGAAACGGCAACGGTCGCTTGCGCGATGCGTCGAACAGCCCTTCGGCGGCGAGTTTGCGTTTGAGTTCTTCGAGCTTGGCGAGCACATCACCCAACCCCGCGTGCCGCATTTCGAGCACATTGAGGTTGAGCTGCCCGGTCTTTGCGTAGAAGTCGACGCGCACGAGGGCGATGACCTTGTCGCCGGCGGTGACGTTGTTCGGTAGCGAAGACTTGACCGAATTCCACGCGTTGATGCTCATCGCCGCTTCGACCGAGGAGTCTTTGATTTTGCCGAAGATGCCTGTGGCGCGCTCATTCCATTCGACAACTTCACCGATCACCCACAACTGACCGAGCCGGCCAATGTAGGCCTTGAGCTCGGTGGTGACCATTGAGATGGTCCACGGTTCGTCGGGGCTGGACGCATTCGCCATGGCACGAGATTACCGCCTGCCAACGACCGTAGACTTAGACCTGTGAATGCGACGCCGGTGGGACTGGGAATACCAAAGCGGAAGCCGGCAAACCCGGTCATTCCCAACGTCGACGTCGGTGCCCCGAAGCGCGTCTTGCTGGCGGCACCTCGCGGTTACTGCGCCGGGGTGGATCGTGCGGTCATCGCCGTCGAGAAGGCACTCGAGAACTTTGGCGCCCCCGTGTATGTGCGCAAGCAAATCGTGCACAACGTGCACGTCGTGTCGGAGCTCGAATCGCGTGGAGCTGTGTTCGTCGACGAGGTGGATGAGGTTCCTGAAGGGTCACTCCTCGTCTTCAGTGCACACGGGGTGTCTCCCGCGGTCACTTCAGCGGCCGCCAGTAGAAACTTGCAAACCATCGATGCGACCTGCCCTTTGGTGACGAAGGTGCACCGTGAGGTGCAACGGTTTGATCGCGACAGCGTCGAAATTTTGTTTATCGGTCACGCCGGACACGAAGAAGTCGAAGGCACCATGGGCGAAGCGCCTGGCCGCGTCACCCTCGTCGACGGCCCCGCCGCGGCAGCCACCGTGACGGTGAATGATCCCGACAACGTGGTGTGGCTCTCGCAGACCACACTGTCCGTTGACGAAACGATGGAAACGGTCGCCCGTTTGCGCGAACGATTCCCCAACCTGCAAGACCCGCCGAGTGACGACATTTGCTACGCCACGCAAAACCGCCAAGTCGCCATCAAGAAGGTGGCGCCGGATGCCGACCTCGTGATTGTCGTGGGTTCGGCCAACTCGTCGAACTCCGTTCGACTGGTCGAGGTTGCGCTCGAATACGGCGCAAAGGCGGCGCACCGCGTGGACTTTGCGCATGAAATCGATCCGGCGTGGTTCGACTCCGTCGCGTCGGTGGGAGTCACGAGCGGGGCATCCGTGCCGGAGGAACTCGTCGAGGAACTTCTTGCCGTGCTCGCGACGGGTGGCTACACGGATGTCGTCGAGGTGAAGACGGCCGAAGAAGACCTCATCTTCTCTTTGCCCAAAGAGTTGCGCCCTAGTCGGCAGGGCTAACGGGCCGGCAGGGCTAACGGACCCGCAAGGCGAGCCGACCGGCAGGGCTAGTTGGCCGGCGCGATCGTGGGGAGTCCGGATTCGCTGACGCGCTGCATCCACATGGTCAGTTCGGTCACGAAAGCCTGATCTTGAGATATGGCGTAGGCCACCAGAATCGTTGAGGTGACGGTCGAGAGTAGCCAGCCGACAACGGGAACCCACACCGCCCGGCGGTTGGCATTCATGCGCGTCACCGACCACCACACGGTAAATCCCAGCAGGGCCGCATCGATGGTCATGACGCTCAGCCCGATGACGCGAGCGAGGTCGGCGTCGGGGTAACGTGCCACGGTGAACCCTGGTTGGAGTGCGGCAAATTGCTGGTAAAACTCGCTGAGGTACTGCTCCATGTTCGTGTATTGCGAGATGGACGACATCACCGTGATGACGGCGAACCCGATGAAGACCCACGTAACGAAACGGTCCATGCGCAACGCGGGGTCACGCACAATCGGCGTGCGCGAACCCGGTGTCGGTGTGTTCTGCGGGGCAGACACGTCTTACTTGCCTGAGTGCCCGGCGGAA
>RFQD01000401.1 GCA_009925875.1 Microbacteriaceae bacterium
TAATGTACGGCGAACTCGACGGAACGTTTCCGAATCACGAGGCGAATCCGCTGGAGCCGGCCAACCTGATCGACTTGCAACGTGCCGTGGTCCAACACGGTGCGGATGCCGGCCTCGCCTTTGATGGTGACGCGGATCGATGCTTTGTGGTCGACGAACAGGGCGACCCCGTCACGCCGTCAGCAATCGCGGCCATCGTGGCTTTGCGTGAGATTGCGCGTGTCCGAGCGTCACGACCGGATGCCGACATCACGATCATTCACAACCTCATTACGTCCCGATTCGTGCCCGAAGCCATTGCCGCGGCGGGCGCGACGCCGGTCCGCACGCGAGTTGGACATTCACTCATCAAAGATGAAATGGCGCGCACGCAAGCAGTCTTTGGGGGTGAGCACTCCGCTCACTACTACTTCCGCGAATTTTGGGGAGCCGACAACGGGATGCTGGCGTCCATGCACGTGCTCGCCGAATTTGGTTCCCAGTCCCGGCCGCTCTCTGAATTTTCGCGTGCGTTTTCGCCCTACGTGCTCAGTGGTGAAATCAATTCCACGGTGTCGTCGGTCGCAGATGCCACAGCGCGAGTTCGTGCCGCATTCGCAACCCGCGGAACCGAGGATTCACTAGACGGACTCACCATCACGGGAACGGTTGCCGACGGAGAGCCGTTCTGGTGGTTCAGTGTGCGCCCGTCCAATACGGAGCCGTTGCTTCGTCTCAACGTTGAGGCAGCCGATCGGGCAACGATGGAACGCATTCGTGACGAGGTGCTGGCACTCATACGAGCCTCGTGAGCAGACGGTCGGAGTCATCGCGGGTGCGAGAATAGTGGCATGAATTCGCGCACCGTTCTCGCACCTGACTTTCGCGTCGCCGACCTGGGGCTGGCATCTGCCGGTCGCCACCAGATTCGTCTTGCCGAAAACGAGATGCCCGGATTGATGGCACTCCGCGAGGAATTTGGTCCGACCCAGCCGTTGGCCGGAGCGCGCATCGCTGGGTCACTCCACATGACGGTGCAAACGGCTGTCCTCATTGAGACGCTCGTTGCCCTCGGTGCGCGGGTGCGGTGGGCATCGTGCAA
>RFQD01000402.1 GCA_009925875.1 Microbacteriaceae bacterium
CCCCGTCGTGTTCGGAACGGCGAACATCACGCTCGAAGTGTCTGCGTTCATCGGCAACTCTACGCTGCTTGACGTAGAGATCCCGTTCACCTGTTATGCCGTGGCAGAGCTTGTCGAGGACTACGTCTTCGGGGACATCGTCAACCCGAGTCCTGCCGCGCGCGCCGGTGCGAACGTCAAGCTCGGTGCGAAGGACATGGGCGTGTCCATCGTCGGTCGCCGCCAGTTCGACCTTGTATCAGCTAGGTACGGCAAGAAAGCCACCAATGCTGGTGACGACAACACCGGACGCTGAACATGTCTTCGTTGCTTGAAGCCCTGCTCCAAAACCCCCGCGTGGCGGTCTTTGCGCCCGTGGATGACCATGCGCTATCGCCAGGGTCAGAGCGGTGGGAGAGGTTCTTCGGCGGCGTCCGTGCTGACAACGTGGATGTGATGGCCATCATGCCCATCGTGGGCGTGATGCATGAGCGCGACCTCCGCAAGAATCCATCGTACATGACGTACCACGGCACCATGCGTGACCGTGCCGCCATCGAGGAGGGTGCCCTGCGGCTACGCGCGTGGCTGCACGCGGACGGCCCCAACTACGGTCGCTTCGTTGTCCTTTCCGGTGGGCCGCTGATGCCGATATGGAGCCGTGCCATCGCGAAGACGCCTGCCGCGTTGCGGACGACCCTCATCCCTGTGCGACCGAAGACGGTTCGGAACGCGAACAGCGTCAGCGGTCTTCCTGGCCTCGAGAGCGATACCGTGCGTGTTCGTCTCATCAACGCGATCGGGAAGGGTGCATGAAGATCTTCCCTTCCGGCCCCATCCAGCTCGGAACCGTCGCGGAGCTTTCGCTCTCCAACGTCACTCGCATGCCGGAAGGCGTTGTGGCCCGTTACCGCGTGAAGCCCAAGGACGAGACGCAGTTCATGGCGACGTTCTCGGGGATCGGTGAGGCGTTGACGGCACCTTTCGAGCCGTGCCGCGGCACGTTTTGGGCGGTCTACGACATCCCCGAAGATCGCGACGAGGTCAACTTCGTCATCGGCGTTCCGTCCCGCTACGGGAAGGCGTTGATCCAGGCGCGGCA
>RFQD01000403.1 GCA_009925875.1 Microbacteriaceae bacterium
GAGCAAATGAGGAGTTCTAGGGTGTGTCTCATGGGTGCCTCCACACGAGGTAGCAGAGGCAGAGGGTCTGCATGATCTCGCAGATGAGGTAGATCGTCTCTTCGTCTTGGAGGGCGTAGTAGAGGGTCATGTGATGCCGAATGCGCGTAGCGGCCGCGCGATCTCAGGCAGGACGGCGATGGTTTCGTGGTCGGTCATGCGATCCCCCATTTACGCATCAGCCATGCCACGAGCTGGCTCTTATCGCTGGATGAAATGTCCGACGAGTACCACACGATCTCGCACATATCACCCGGCCAAAAAGCAACACCAGTCGGATTAGCTGGCCGAACGAGCGCTCCGACGTTCAGCCTCACGCGAGGCTGTATATCGCTGACAATGCCGGAAACGGACTTTCCAGAGTTGATCGCCGTTCCGGTGGCAACATTTGTGCCGTTGATAGAAAACGCAGTAGCATTGGCAGAGCAAGAAACGCCGTACGCAGTAAATACCGTCCGAGAGGCCGTAGAAGATGCTGACGTGTTTGATCCGCCATATGTAAATCGATCCGTCCGAGACGACGCGCTTGTGTCTTGCAGGGACAAAAAGAAATAGTCATCGTTTGGCGCGGCGGCATTCGTAGCCGGGAGGCCGAAGATCGCACCCTGAAACGTGCTGGAAGACGCCGTTGTCTTGCACACCACAAACGCCGAATACGCAGTGTCGAAGTACGGAAACGATGTCGCTTGATAACAGTGCGACGTGCCGTTGAAACGAACTATTCCGAGTCCGTTGGCGATGTTCGTCTTGTACGTTGCCGCACCCACAGCGACAAGATTTTTCCCGTTTCCACTCTTGTCGTTTATTCGCGACACAGAACTGCCGTCGGTGGTCACGTTGGAGCCGCCGCTCGTCGCGTTGTAGAGCGTCGTCGTATCGGAAAAGTCCCACCAGCCAACGAGTCCTGAAATGGACGACGGAGCTTTGCCAAGAATCGGCCAAATGCCCTCGCGCTGGTACGCTTCCGCTTCGCGCAGCGTCCATACGCCGCTCGCAACTTGCTGCGTCGGCGTGACGCTCGCCCCGATAATCCCGCCGCGT
>RFQD01000404.1 GCA_009925875.1 Microbacteriaceae bacterium
ACGATGTCGGAGGCGATGACCGGAGCGCTCTTTGCAACCGAAGGGGCGGTCATGGGGTCGGTTGAAGTTGCTAATGACCCAACAACGAACCTGCCGATCTTGAAGTATGCGGCGGCGTCGAGCCACTATTTTCATACGGGAACCACGCCCAGTGACGTGCGGTACGGCAAGATGCACGCTGTAATTCCGGCAAGCGCACTCGTGCAACAGCTCGGCGTGCCGTCATTTACGGACGGAACAGCCGTGCCTGCCGCTGCGACGCCATCGGCGCTATTCACAACTGTCCGCGAAGGCAGCTGCGGTACAGGCTGTTCTGACGGTGACACAACGTTTACCGAGTGGACGAGCGACGTCCAAGGCACAGACGGTGTGCTGATCGACATCGTGGGAATGACCTTTTCTGCTCCGAAGTTTAAGGTCGCGCCTAAGTCGGGTGCGCTGAAGGCACCGTCGGCCAAACTCTCAGGAAGTACCTACAAGATCACGGTCGCCAGCGGTAGTACGAGCACTTCAACAAGTACGGCGAACGGTACCTGCAAGAAGTACGGGTGCACGGTGAAGCTGTTCAAGGCCTCCACCTCAAAGGTATCCAGTGCACTCACCTATATCGGTGTGAAGACGTCGGCGAAGGGGAGCAACGTGAGCCTCTTCTTCACCGTAACGAAGAAAACGACGGGGAGTACAGCGGGGAAGGTGCAGCGCGGCACCCGCTACATCGTCGTCGTCACTCGCAAAGATACCGGCGCTCTGGTCTCCTCGGCGCCAGTCACTCTTCCGTAACGCGCTGAGCGCCCGCTGGGTTCACCCCCAGCGGGCATGCTCAACCTTTGATCGCCCGAGCAACCGTTCGTTGCACAGCTGCGAACGTGGTGACGTGCATCACCCCATAGATTGCCGCAATCCCACCCTTGAACGAGATTAAGAGCGCATTCGTCGGGTCGATGGGCGAAACAGGAATCAGCCCGAGGGCAAGCCCAATCGGCGAACCGATTGAGAGAACAAGGACGATCCACGCGACGCGATCCCATCGGCGTCGCGCGCCAGTACCAATGAATCGATTTGCGACAAGCCCTGTCGCGG
>RFQD01000405.1 GCA_009925875.1 Microbacteriaceae bacterium
CGGGATCCCGTCCATCATCGTCACCACCGCGCAGGCCCTCGGACAGTCGACCTTGTCGCCGGCGGAATTCGCCGAAGCCACCATCACGCTCAAGGTCAACGAGGAAATCGACCAGGATGAGCTCTTCGCCCGGCTCGAGGACCTCGGTTATCGCAAAGCGAACTCAGTCGAGGAAGAGGGCACCTACGCTTCGCGTGGCGCCATTGTCGACATGTATCCCCCGAACGAGGACCACCCGGTTCGCATCGAATTCCTTGGCGACACCATGGTTTCGATGCGTCACTTCGACGCGCGTGACCAGAAGTCAACCTCCGCGCTGACGGCTGTCGTCATCCGCCCGGTCGCGGAGTTCACAACCCCGTCCAGCCGTCGTCGCGAACAAACACAGGAACTCTACAACTGCCTGCTCGACCAGCCCGTAGAAACCAGCGACCGGGATGGAATCATGCAGAGTTTCGGCCTCGGCATCCGCCCATCAGGTTTTGACATGTTCGCGCCGCTCATGCGGCGCAATCGCCGGTCCACGGCTCTCGATTATTTGTGCCCGGAGGACATCCTTGTTTTCCCGAAACCGCGGAGTACTTGCTCTGCCAGCTACAAGGATCATCTCGACGACATTCACGACGCATGGCAACGCGACGTCGAGGCCAGAAGGCCATCGATGGACCCCGCGACTCACTTTGCGTCCCGGGAAGAACTCCACCTCGACCGCGCGCCCATTGTGGAATTCGGAAATCCCTTCTCGGATCCGGAATCCATAGGTTTGCGATTCGAGACCAGGATGGTGCTCGAAGGATCCCCGGTATTCTCCAAAGAAAATCCCGCGGAACTGTTTGACCAGTGGGTGGACGCGATCCGGTCTGTCTTGAAGAAAGAAGAAGGCTCCGTAGCGGTACTCGCTCATCACGACGAGCAACTGGATCGCATCTCAAACCTGCTCAGCCATCGCGGAATCCTCCCCGTCCGCAGTCCTGCGCTGCTTCGCGAGGTTATTGAAGGAAAAATCGCTCCCGGAACCGTCGCCCTGGGCCTCGGGGATGTCCAATCCCACGTCTGGCTCCATGACACGAACACTTTGG
>RFQD01000406.1 GCA_009925875.1 Microbacteriaceae bacterium
TCCAAGAACCATCATCGTGAAATGGTTGTTGAGGGTCGATGGGATGGATTCCTAGAAACCGCTCGTCGCGGCATCCACGGATTTGGCTACGACCCCATATTCGTGCCGACGGGGGAGTCGCGCACGGCGGCACAAATGGAACCAACGGAAAAGAACGCGCGCAGTCACCGAGCTCTCGCGCTCGAGCAACTGCACAGGGTTCTGCTCGACCTCGGCTAAGCGTTTTTCGCCCGGCTTCGTTGCGCCCAGATGACGGAGGCAATGACGCCGACCGCCGCCGCAATCGTCCACAGCGTGATCGTTTCGCCGAGCAGCAGGGCAGACCAACCCAGTGTCAGCAGCGACTGCAGTTGCTGCACCTGACTGCCATACGCGGTGCCGAGCAGTGCGAGACCCTGATACCACGCGAAGAACCCAAAGAACATGGAGCCGAATGCGAGTCCGAGAAGGGCAAACCATTGCGCCACACTTGCCTCGAGCGGATTCGGACCGACGAACCAGAGCGCGGCGGTCAGGGGCAGCGTGACGGGTAAAGCCAGCACAACGACCCAGGAGATGACCTGCCACCCGGGTCGTTCTCGTGACAGATTTGCGCCCTTGACATAGCCCCACGACGAAGACACGACGGCGGCCACAACGAAGAGATCGGCAACGAGGTCACCACCCTGTGCGCCACCTCGAGACAACGAAAAAGCGACAAGGATGGCCGTTCCGGTTCCGGCCGCCAACCAAAACGAGGGGGCCACGCGTTCCTTGGTCGAAATGACCGCGAGAAACGCGGTCATCAGTGGCATGAAGGCGGCGATGACAGCCGCGTGTGCGCTCGTCGTTCGTTCGAGTGCGAGTGTGATGAAAATGGGCCAGCCAAAAATATTCATGGCAATGGGCCAGAGGAAGCCGCGAATCTCGCTGACCTTGATCAGCGGGACACGCGCCACGACGAGCGCAATGAGTCCGGCACATCCCGCAATCGCCGCTCGAGCGGTATTCAGAAAATACGGATCAAAGCCACCCACGGCAATTTTTGTGAACGGCATGGTGAACGAGAAAATGAGCACACCCAGAAACGCGAGGAAC
>RFQD01000407.1 GCA_009925875.1 Microbacteriaceae bacterium
TCCAAAGGCAGTAATCATCGCCTGAATCTCGGCGTTTGCCAGCATCCGATCGAGGCCCGCTTTCTCGACGTTGAGAATCTTGCCACGCAGAGGCAAAATTGCCTGCCGTTCGGGGTTACGTCCCTGTACGGCCGAACCTCCGGCCGAGTCTCCTTCCACGAGAAAGACCTCAGACAGTGTCGGGTCGTTACTCTGGCAATCTTTGAGCTTCCCGGGCATCCCGCCTCCCTCAAGGAGTCCCTTTCGGCGGGTTGTCTCTCGGGCCTTTCGCGCGGCCATTCTGGCTTGAGCGGCAACGATGGACTTGCGGATGATGTCGCGCGCCTGATTCGGGTTTCTCTCAAACCAATCGGATAAGAAGTCCCCGGTCACCCTTTGCACGTATGACTTGGCTTCGGTGTTGCCGAGTTTTGTCTTGGTCTGACCCTCGAACTGCGGCTCGCTCAATTTCACTGAGACGATCGCGGTGAGACCTTCACGGATGTCCTCACCGGAGAGTTTGTCGTCCTTCTCTTTCAGCACTCCCCATTCACGCGCGAACTTGTTCATCAAGCTGGTCAAGGCGGCGCGGAAGCCCTCTTCGTGCGTGCCGCCTTCAGTGGTGTTGATCGTGTTGGCAAATGTGTAAACACTCTCGGAATATCCGGAGTTCCACTGCAAGGCAACTTCGGCAGAGATCTTCTTGTCTGCCGCTTCTGACTCGAAGTGCAACACAGATGGGTGTGCAACACCTTTGCTGGCGTTGAGGTGGCGGACAAAGTCCGCGATGCCGCCGTCGTAGCGGTAGGTCACGGCGCGCTGCTTCACGGCAGAGTCGCCGGCGGCCGGGCCGTCGACGCTGTCATCGACCACGACTGCGCCGGCTCGTTCGTCGGTGAGGCTGATGGTGAGGCCCTTGTTCAGGAATGCCATCTCCTGGAACCTGCGGGAGAGCGTTGTGAAGTCGTAATCGGTGGTCTCGAAGATGCCGCCATCGGCCCAGAAAGTGACTGTGGTGCCGGAGCCGTCGGTCTTCTCACCCTTGGCAAGCGGCGCGTCTGGCACACCGTGTGTGTACGACTG
>RFQD01000408.1 GCA_009925875.1 Microbacteriaceae bacterium
AACGTGTGTTGCGTCCGCATGGCATGCTCCGCTGTCACTCCCGGAAGTTAGAGTGAACACGGCGAGGAAGACGGGAGCTGACATGGACGTGTCGATGTGGATTTCCATAGTGAACGGGGTTCTGCTCCTGGTGGTGATTCTGTTACTCGTGCGACGTCGCGGGGCTTCGACGAGCTCGACGGATTTTGACCGACCACTCGGCGCCGTGCGCGACGAACTTGGCCGTGCCATCGTCAACAGTCAGACTCAGGTCGACGCGAAGTTCGAAGCATTTCGCACCTCGCTCGAAACGAACGCGAGTCAAGCTCGCGAGGAGGCTCGTGCGGGACGTCAGGAACTTCAGAACACGTTGATCTCGAGTCTTGACCGACTGCAGAAGGGTAACGAGGAGAAGCTCGAAGCCATGCGGATTACGGTCGACGAGAAGCTGCAAGGCACGCTCGAAAAACGACTCGGTGAATCATTCAAGATGGTGAGTGACAATCTCGAGTCGGTGCAGCGGGGACTCGGCGAAATGCAACAGCTGGCGAGTGGCGTGGGAGATTTGAAACGCGTGTTGACGAACGTCAAAAACCGCGGAGGATGGGGCGAGGTCCAGCTCAGCCGTCAGCTCGAAGACATGCTCACGCCGGAACAATTTGATGCGAATGTCAAGATCAAGCCGAACTCGAACGAGGCGGTGGAGTTCGCAGTGAAGCTTCCCGGTCGGCAAGATGGGGAGTTCGTCTATCTCCCCATCGACTCGAAGTTTCCTCACGAAGACTATGAGCGACTTCTTGCGGCGCAAGAACTCGGTGACGTGGGTGCCATCGACAGCGCATCCAAAGACATGGAACGCGCCATAAAGTTGCAGGCAAAGACGATTCAGGAGAAGTACATCGACGCTCCACGCTCGACCGACTTCGCCATCATGTACCTGCCGACGGAGGGTCTCTTCGCCGAGGTGATTCGGCGTCCGGGACTGGCAAACGAATTGCAGAATAAGTTCCGCATTCTCGTGACGGGCCCGACAACATTGATGTCTCTGCTCAATAGCCTGCAGATGGGGTTCAAGACA
>RFQD01000409.1 GCA_009925875.1 Microbacteriaceae bacterium
GCGTCCCGCGTGAGGGCGGTCCCATCGATGCCGTTGAGCTCCCAGCTCCGGGAGGCGCTCAATTCACGCTTTTCGCCACCGGCCACGGGATCGATCCGTCCGTGCACGGTGGCCGTGACCCGGCCCAGACGTTCTGGAATCCGGAAGGCGTGGGTCATCAAGCGGCCCGGCGTGAGTCGGCTGAGCGGCACCTCGGTGCTGGAGCTCACGCCGTCGAGGGTGGTGGTGGTCAGCGTGAGTCGGGTGTCGGTGAGCAGTTCCGGTGTGGCCGCCTGGTTGCCGATGCGCAGTGACGACCTCATCGCCAAGACCGCTTCGGACCCGGCCACGCACTGTTCCGGATCCAAGTGGAACTGGGCCTCCAACGCGTAGGTCTCGGCGTGGTGTTCGAATTCGAGGTTGAGCTGCCCGTGCCCGTCGTCCCCGACGCGACAGCGTTACTCGTGGGCAACGCGCTGCTCAGCGCGCCCAATCCGGCTTGCCAGCCCACGGCCAAAATGGCCACGGAGCCTGCGCCAGCAAAAAATGCACTACGTGCTCTCATTAGAAATCAAACCTTTCAGCATGGATGCGGTGCTCGGGTACGCCGGCTCGGCGGGCATCCCGAATGACGAGATCGGTCCATGGCGTGGGTCCACAGATGAAAACGTCGGAGTTGACGATGTTGGGGGCGAGTGTGGTGAGTCGTTCACCTTGGTTGTAGGCCTCGGCAGAGAGCCAGGTCTGCACGCCGTGCGGCCGAGAACCCACCAAAACGCGAAGCCACGCTTCTTTGGCGACACACAGATCGTAAGTCTCGCCCCAGAGATAGACCTCTTCCTCTGTCGAGCCGCGCAAAATTACGGTGGCCTGACGCCGACCAATGTGGGGATCTTCCAACATGGCACGCAACGGGGTCACTCCAATGCCGGCGCCGATGAACACGGCCTGTTCGGTGGTGCGAGCGGATTCGCTGAAGAGCCCGTAGGGCCCCTCGAAGAACACGCGCGTTCCGGGCTTCATGGCGAGGAGCCGGCGGGACGCATCCCCCAATTCACGCACCGAGATACGAAGGTG
>RFQD01000410.1 GCA_009925875.1 Microbacteriaceae bacterium
TGCCGGTCGTATTCCGTTCGGCGATGTTCTACGGACTCAACACGGGTGCTCACCACTCCGACCGCCCGTATCCGATGTTCATGAACGTGCCCGGTCTGAAGATCATGGTGCCCTCGACCCCGAGCGACGCGAAGGGTCTGCTGCGCACTGCGATTGACATGGATGACCCCGTGCTGACCTTCGAGGCGTGCATCCTGTGGGCACTCAAAGAAGAAGTTGACGACAACGAATTCTGGGTGCCGTTCGGTGTCGCTCGCACGCACCGCGAGGGAACGGATGTGACCATCGTCGCCATCTCGAGTTCTGTGCCGGAGGCCATCGCGGCCGCGGCCGAACTCGAAGCAGAGGGAATCTCGGCCGAGGTCATTGACCCTCGCACACTGGTTCCTCTAGACAAGGACGCGATTCTCGAGAGTGTCGAAGACCGGCCGACTCGTGGTCGTTGAGCCCGCGCACCGCACCTGTGGTGCCGCCGGTGAGATCAGCGCCATCGTGTCGGAGGGTGTCTTCGATGCCCTCACGGCACCCATCGTTCGCGTCACCGCGCCCGACATGCAGATTCCGTTCAGCCCGGCGCTCGAGAAGCAGATGTATCCGACCAAGGACGACATCACCGCTGCCGTGCGCCGCGTGACGTCATTCACCTCACGTAACGCCGCACTGGCGAACGCACACAACTAACACACGAATTCGAAAGGACACGGCAATGGCACGAGTAGAAGTTCTCCTGCCCCAGTGGGGAATGGGAATGAGCGAAGGCTCCATCGTCAAGTGGCTCAAGCAGGTCGGCGACCAAGTCACCGAAGACGAGCCCATGGCCGAAGTTGAGGCCGAAAAGGTTGAGGAAACCCTCGAAGCTCCTGCTACCGGAACGATCACCGAGATTCTCGTCGCTGAAGGCGAGAGCGTCGAGGTTCGCACGGTGGTGGCAATCATCGAGACCGCCTAGGTCTCAGAGCAGAACGGTCGAGCAAAGTCGCTTGACCGCAAGTACCACGAAAGGACATTTCCCATGGGAAAGGGAAAAGTAGACCCCCTCGGTCTCATCACG
>RFQD01000042.1 GCA_009925875.1 Microbacteriaceae bacterium
TGGAAAAGCAGAATGAGGCGACGATTCATCTCGCTCCCGGTTCGGATGCGCGGTTACGCCTCACCGTCAAGTACGGCTTCGTCGCTGACACGGGCACGATTTACGTGAAGTACGCCGACGAAGCGTTGCTCGCCGACGAATTGGCTAGTTACGGCCCCGAAGTGCACGTCAGTAGCCCTCCGTCGCTCATTGACGCTGTGACCGAACGACTCAAAATTGTCGCGAATGCACACAAGGTGGCGGCTCGATGAGATCAGAACGCGACGCCTTCGATTCAGACGCCTTTGCGGCGACCCCCGATGTGGAGCCGCAACTCACGCGTCGATCCAGGCGTGAAATCAACCCGGCGCGCGACGCGGCGGACCGCGTTCGGCTTCTGTTGAGCATCCCGCCGTATTTGTTGAGTAAGCGTGACGGCGTCGAGATTGCTCGGCTCGCGCGCGACTTCAGGATTTCGATTTCGACAGCGGATGAACTGATTCGAGTGATGGCTGTGTCTGGACTTCCGGGACCCGACGGGTTGTACATGCCGTATGACTTGTTCGACATCGACTGGGACCTCTTTCTCAAAGATCGAATTGTGCGAGTGACGAATCACGTTGAGCTCACCCGTGCGCCGCGTCTCACGGCAAAAGAGGCCGCAACGCTCATTGCCGGACTGCGCTACATCGAAGCGCTAGCCGGTCCATCGGACCGTCGATCGATTAGGTCGCTGCGGCAGAAGTTGGCGGCGGGGGCGAGGATTCCCTCGGCGAATACGATTGAGATCGAACCGCCTCCGCCACCGATGCCGCCGCACATTGACGTCGTCAGAGCGGCGCTGGAGTCAAAGACTCAGGTTGAGATTGTGTATCAGAATGCCGAACTCGTGCGATCGACCCGCATCATTGAGCCGCTTCGCATAGATCTGGTCGCGAGCTCCTGGTATGTTCGCGCCTACTGTCACTCCCGCAAAGACGTGATGACGTTTCGCATCGACCGCATTGTCGACGCCACGCCGCTTCGTCGACGTCAAAAGACCAACGTGTCGCCCGATGACCTTGGTGACGAACTGTTTGACCCTCCCGCCTCAGGACTCCATGAGGTCGTTCTCGAAATGCCGGCGAACATGGTGCGACTCATCACCGAATTTTCGCCCCGCAGTCTTGCCGGTGCGGAGCCAGGTGTTGCTCGAGTCAGCGTGACAATTGGGTCGCTGCGAAACTTGGCTCGCGTGGTGGCATCCATGCCCGGAAATATCCGAGTGATTAGTCCGCCCGAGGCGGTTCGGTGACGGAAGCACTCGCCTCATACCCCGCCTCGAAGAAGCGTTCAGGCGCAAAGCGTTAGACTCTACGAAGGCTAGGTCTCCACGAACATTCTCGTCACGACGTAAGGAATTCTGATGCTTTCAAACCTCAACGGTTGGCACTTGCTTATCCTCATCCTCGTTGTGCTGCTGATTTTTGGTGCGCCGAAACTTCCCGGGCTGGCGCGCAGCTTGGGTCAATCCATGCGTATTTTCCGATCCGAAGTGAAGGCCATGAAAGACGACGACGGTAAAGACTCCGCGTCGAGCGGCTCAACCAACGCATCGACGGAATCGGGTAACGATAAGCCCGCAAAACCCGCCAGCTAGAGTCGTGTCGCCCAAGTCCGCGTCGCGAAAGACCCAATCCCGCGTCGGGAAAATGTCGCTGGGTGAGCATCTCATCGAGTTGCGTAAGCGTGTCTACATTTCGGCGATTGCCATTGCGGTCGGCATGGTTGCCGGGTGGTTTCTGTCGGACTCTCTTCTCGCGGCAATTCGCCAGCCCATTTTTGACGTGGCGGCCAACCAGGGACGTGTTGCGACCTTGAACTACGACAGCATCTCGAGTGCGTTTGATTTGCGGATGCAAATTGCACTCACAATCGGTCTGATCGTTGCCAGTCCGGTCTGGCTCTATCAAGTGTGGGCGTTCTTCGTTCCCGGGATGACCCGACGAGAAGTTCGATACGTTTTGGGCTTCTTCTTCTGCGCCGTCCCACTCTTCGTCGCCGGTTGCTACGCGGGATGGCTCGTGTTTCCCCACATCGTTGAACTCATGACGTCCTTCGCGCCATCGGACGACTCGACGATTATCACAGCCAAGACGTACTTTGATTTCGTTCTCAAGTTGACTGTGGTGGTCGGTGTCGCTTTCGTGCTGCCGGTATTTCTCGTCCTGCTCAACTTTGCTGGGGTCATCAGCGCCCGTTCCATCATCAAGGGGTGGCGAATTGCGATTTTGCTTATCACTCTGTTCACCGCGATAGCGACTCCAGCAGCCGATGTTCTTTCGATGTTCCTCCTTGCGATTCCGATGGTGGGACTGTACTTCCTCGCCGCCGCCATCGCGTGGGGCCACGATCGACGAGTGCGGCGACGGAACGATTCGCTTGTTCCCAGCGCGGCGAGTGAACTTCCGGCATGAACAACTCGGAGCGTCTTTCCCCGGCAGAGCGTTACGCCGCATCGCGAGCGAAAGTTGCGCATCCGCTCCTAGAAGCTTTCCGGTCCGCGCGCACGTACGAACTCGACCCGTTTCAGATTGCGTCGTGTGAAATCCTTGAACGTGGCCGAAGCGTTCTTGTCGCCGCACCGACGGGCGCAGGAAAGACGGTCGTCGCGGAATTTGCCGTGCACCTTGCTATGGGGACGCCACGTGGCAAACTTTTTTACACGACGCCGATGAAGGCATTGAGTAATCAGAAATTCAATGAACTCGCGGACGAGTGGGGGACCGACAACGTGGGGCTCCTCACGGGCGATACGAATGTCAACGCCACGGCTCGTATCGTCGTCATGACGACCGAAGTGCTCCGAAACATGCTCTACGCCGATAGCGACCTGTTGTCAGATCTCGCGTTCGTGGTCATGGACGAAGTGCACTATCTCGCCGACCGTTTCCGCGGTGCGGTCTGGGAAGAAGTCATCATTCACCTGCCCCGTCATGTTCGCATGATTTCGTTGAGTGCAACCGTGTCCAACGCGGAAGAATTCGGTGACTGGCTCATGGCTGTGCGTGGCGACACCGACATTGTCGTTTCAGAAGACAGACCCGTGCCCCTTGACCAGCACGTTCTCATTGGCTCAAAGTTCATAGATCTTTTTGACAGCACCGGGGCAGCCGCCACCCATCGTGTGAATCCGGAACTGGCGCGGATTGCCGCGGCCCACGCTCGCGCACCGCATTATCGTTCCGCACAGAGCGGACGAGGTGGCGGTCGCGCCCAACCTCAACGAGGACGACGCGGGTCCAACGATGTCGTAACCTCATCGATGACTGGCCCCCGTTTTGATGGCGGTGGGGGATCCCGAATGGACCGCCCGGCCGTCATCGACATGCTCGACGAGAAGAACCTACTCCCGGCAATCTTTTTTGTTTTCAGTCGTAATGGCTGCGATCAAGCGGTTTCTCAAGTTGTTCGAGCGGGAATCCGGTTGACGGATGCCCACGAGCGGGAAGAGATTCGAGAAATCGTGGATGAACGCTGTCGGACGCTTCTCGATGAAGATCTCGCTGTGCTTGGTTATTGGCAGTGGCTCGAGGGTCTGGAACGCGGCGTCGCGGCACATCATGCCGGACTACTCCCGGCGTTCAAAGAGGTCGTGGAGGAATTGTTTCAGCGCAAGCTCGTCAAGGTGGTGTTTGCGACCGAAACTCTCGCCCTCGGCATCAATATGCCCGCGCGATCCGTTGTTCTAGAAAAGCTTGACAAATTCAATGGCGAAGCTCGGGTTCCCCTCACGCCAGGGGAGTACACCCAACTCACGGGTCGAGCCGGTCGTCGAGGTATTGATGTCGAAGGACACGCTGTGGTCCAGTGGTCCGGCGCTTTGGAACCTCAATCGGTGGCGAATCTTGCGAGTCGACGAACGTATCCGCTGAACTCAAGCTTTCGTCCGACGTACAACATGGCGGTCAACCTGATCACACAATTTGGTCGATCGCGCACGCGCGAAATTCTGGAATCTTCGTTCGCACAATTCCAGGCAGACCGCGCGGTCGTTGATTTGGCTCGGAAGGTCGCTCAGCAGGAGGAATCGCTGCAGGGAATGGCGAAACCCATGTCCTGCCATCTCGGCGATTTCGCGCAGTATGCCCAAGTTCGCCATGAACTCACTCAGCTGGAGAAATCAGGTCGTGGCTTCGAATCCCAATCGCGCGCGGCGCGTGACAAGCGCAATCAAGAACTTGCTCGACTGCGCCAACGACTGCGCTCGCATCCTTGTCACACCTGCCCCGAACGGGAACAACATGCGCGCTGGGGTGAACGGTGGTGGAAACTTCGTCGTCAAACGGATCAACTCATTGCACAAATCGACTCTCGAACCGGTGCCGTCGCACGCGTATTCGATCGAGTTTGCGAAGTTTTGGTTGACACCGGTTACCTGGAACGCGACCCGAGTGGGTCGGATCTCGCCGTGACACCGACCGGAGATCGGCTGGCGCGAATCTATGGCGAGCGTGACCTCCTCGTCGCGGAGTGCGTGCGAACCGGGGCCTGGGCAGGAATTGATCCCGCGGGCTTAGCCGCTCTCGCCTGTGCCATCGTGTTTGAACCTCGTCGAGACGAAGGGAACATCAACGAGCGCCGACTCCCACGTGGCGTGTTCCGAACAGCTCTCGAGTCGACTCAGAAAATTTGGGCCGAATTGGATGATCTCGAGCATCATCATCGTCTTCCGGGCACAAATCCGCTCGCCACCGGCCTGGCGCAGGCCATGCACCGATGGGCGAGTGGAGGACGTCTTGATGACGTGCTGTTCGATGCGGATATGCCCGCCGGTGATTTTGTGCGTTGGTCAAAACAAACGATTGACCTCCTCGACCAACTCTTGGGTGTCGCTGACGCTCAGCTCGCAAAGACAGCGCGGAGTGCGCTCGAGTCGGTTCGTCGGGGGATTGTTGCCTATTCAACGGTCGGTTTAAGCGGATGATCAAAAACCCACCGCCTCTGTGGGTCGCCGTCGTACTGGCGTCCGTTGGAGGATTACTTCTTCGAACGTCATTTCCCGCTCCGGCGGTATGGCCTTTCGCATTTCTCGGCCTCGGACTCATTCTGATTGCCCTGCGCGGGAGAGGTTTCTGGACGGGCATTCTTGTGGGCATCGTTGCTGGAGCTACTCTCTGGGGCTCGTTGATATTTTGGCTCACGCTCTACCTCGGTCCCATTCCGTGGCTCGCATTGTGCGGGTTGATGACGCTCTGGGTTGGTCTGTCGACCGGGCTCATCGCCGTCGTCTACCGCTGGAACGAACGGCAAGGGTCCGCGTGGATTCGGTTCGCGCTCACACCAACACTCATTGCGGCCCTGTGGTGCGCCCGGGAAACGCTTGCCTCTTCCTGGCCGTATGGAGGGTTCTCCTGGGCACGGTTGGCTTACTCCCAAGCGGAATCGCCCTTGGGGCACGCCGTCAGTTGGGTCGGAGTCGCCGGAGTGTCCTACCTTGTCGCATTCATCACCGCATTGGGTGTGGCTATTCTGGTCGCCCCCAAAAGAATTCCCATGCTGGTGTGGGGTGGACTCGTCGTCGGCATCGTGCTCCTCCCGAACTTCGCTATCAACTCTGTTGGCACGATGAGGATTCTCGTCGCACAGGGAAACTCGAACGCCGGACTTTTCGCGCAGCATGAGCCAGGAGACATCTTGACCGATCATGTTTCGGCAACCCTCGCTGCACAGGACGACCCACTCGCACAGGGCATTGATGCCATCGTGTGGCCGGAGAACGCGGCCGACATTGATCCGCTTCGGTCATCCGTCGCGGCGGCAACGTTGAGCGAGGTGAGCCGAACCTTTGACGCTCCCGTTGTGACGGGAACGATAACGAACCCTCGCGACAATGAGTATTTCAATTCCTCGCTCGTGTGGATGCACGGACACGGGGTTCTGGCCCAGTACGACAAGATGAGGCCGGTTCCGTTCGCCGAATACATGCCCAACCGCGAGTTTTTCCGCGCACTCGTTCCGGACCTAGTTGACCTGGTCGGGCGCGACTACTCCTTCGGCACGAGGCCGAATGTCGTCACGGTGTCGGGGGTCCCTGTTGGCGTATCCATTTGTTTCGACATCACGGACAACATGCTGACGTCACGCATGGTGGAGAACGGTGCTCAAGTCATCTTCGCTCAAACGAACAATGCGGATTTTGGAACGACGGATGAGAACCTCCAGCAGCTCGCCATCGCGCGTCTCGCGGCCATGGAATCAGGACGAACGGTCGTTAACGATTCAACGGTCGGAACAACCGCGATCATCTCGGCCGACGGGGGGACGCTCGCGCAGCTGCATCCGTATCGACCGGGCTATCTGATTTCTGACGTAACGCTGTCTACAACAGTCACTCCGGCCGTGCGAATTGGGCGCTCCGTCGAATTGCTTATTTGCGGGTTTGCCCTCGCCGGACTCGGGGCAGTCGCATGGTTATCGCGACGGCGTCGCTCGGTCAACCAGCCAAGTCTTCGAGACCGGCACCACGACGTTCGCGGAGATAAGCCAAACGCTCGCTAAGAATCAGCTCGAGTTCGTCGCGCGTGCGTCGTTCGAGCAGCATCTCGAATGGTGTTTTGGCTTCTTTCACGATTTTGACGTCGTCGGGACTCGGCGCCGTTCCTCCGTGCAAGGTTGCACCATTTCCGCAACGCGCGCACTCCCACTCAAAGGGCGCTTCCGCTTCTTCGGCAAATGTCACCGTGTTTTCCGCTCCACACGACGAGCAATCGTAGACAACGTCTTTCCGGGGCGAGTATTCAATGCCGCGGTCGGTTTCCAAACTGTGGGCACCGAGTCGTGAGCCTCTCAGCGAATCGTATTTCACGGTCGTCTCCTCTTGACTGGGAAGCACGACGGTGCGTGCTCTGGTGTCAACGTACGACCCGCCGCTGAACCTTCCCTGAACGTGTTCACCCTTGGCGAAAAGTTGCTACCGCGACATCGCACACGTCGGTCACGATGCCGTCTGCTCCGTCGCGAGCGAGCTGACGCATGTGCTCGACCGAGTTGATGGTCCAAAAGTGAACTGTGAAGCCGGCGCGGTGAAACCGGCGGATCATGCGTGGCGAAGAAACATTTATCTTGAGTACCGACGTTGGAATTTGGAGAACGCGTGTTCGGCGAAAAATCCATCGTACGAGGGCAGGTACCCCGAGAGCGCAGAGCACCACAACGGTCAGAACGACATCGGCCGATGCACTCGTTTCCACGTGGGGCAACGCTGCGAGCGTGCGTCGACGACGCGCACCGCTAAACGAGGTAATCAGCACACGGTCTTGCGCATCACATTCGGAAATGGCGTCGACGAGTGGCTTGATGACATCCGTCGATTTGACGTCGATGTTGAATTTGGCTGCGGGTAGCAGACGAAGCGCATCCGCGACACTGATCACGCTCACGTCTGGCCGACTACCGATGTGACGAAGTTCGGCGTAATCGACGTCACAGACGCGCCGTGAATCACCGAAAACACGAGCCAAGGTTTCATCATGGGCCATGACCGCCACGCCATCTTTGGTGGCTCGCACGTCGCACTCGAGGACGTCCGCTCCGGCAGCACAGGCACTCTCGAAGGCCGCGAGCGAGTTTTCCGGCGCGTTGTGTGCGAGTCCACGGTGGGCGAGCACGCTCACGCGTCCCGTGGCAAAGAAATTCGTTCGAGGGGTCACGTGCCGAAGATACCCCACTTGAGAGAGCCGATTGGTAGTGTCAAAACGTCGATTATTTGACGCATCCAGAACCGTGGAACGGAGCACTCGTGTCAAACCCCCTTGCCCCCGGATCGCTTACCGGAAAACGTGCCCTCGTCACCGGATCATCCCGGGGAATCGGCGCCGATACGGTGGGCTATTTTGCCGAAGCGGGCGCGTCGGTGGTCGTCAATTTCCGAAACAAAGAGGCACGAGCGCAAAAAATTGTTGACGGTATTCGAGAAAAAGGTGGCAGTGCGATCGCGATTGGTGCCGACCTCACCGATTCCGAGTCGGTCGCGCACATGTTTGCCGAAACGAAACGGCAGCTCGGCGGTCTCGACATTCTGGTAATGAATGCGTCCGGTGGAATGGAAGCCGGAATGGGTGAAGACTACGCGATGCGACTCAACCGAGACTCTCAGGTGAACCTACTCACTGCCGCATTGGACGTCCTCGTTGACGGCGCTCGAGTTGTTTTCGTCACGAGTCACCAGGCGCATTTCATCCACACGACACCGACCATGCCGGAATACGAGCCTGTCGCGTTGTCGAAGCGTGCCGGCGAGGATGCCCTGCGTGAGTTGATTCCGACACTCGCCGAGCGCCACATCGAGTTCGTTGTCGTTTCCGGAGACATGATCGAGGGAACAATCACGGCAACCCTTCTCGAACGTGCCAACCCAGGTGCGATTGATGCGCGCAAGCAGGCGGCCGGAAAACTGTACAACGTGAGCGAGTTTGCGGCCGAAATCGCGTTGGCCGCCGTCGAGCCGGTCCCCGCCAACAACACTCGTCTGGTCGGCGATACGAGCGATTTCACGTCGTAGACGATCATCGTGCGACCTCCGCATCGACGCGTTTCTCGCATCCTGCTGTTTGACGAGCAGGATGCCCTGCTCTTGTTACTCACCGCAAGCCCGTCACTCGCGACACCCGTCGTTCGGTGGCTCACGCCGGGTGGGGGAGTAGAGGACCACGAATCACACCACGAGGGAGCCGTTCGCGAGTTGTTCGAAGAAACCGGTCTGGTCGTCCATGATCTCGGAGCGCCCGTGTGGACAATGAGCGGTCAGAGTCACTTCGCGGACGGCACGAGTCAAACCACGTACACCGAGTTCTTCGTGACACGAACACGACGCTTCCTGCCTGTCCGAGACAACTGGATGGACAACGAGCACGTCGACATCTCGGACATCCGTTGGTGGAGTCTAGATGAACTGGAAACGACGACTGAGCCGTTCGCTCCCCTCGATCTCACCTCGATTATTCGATCGCAACTCAGCCCATAACAGCAAAACAGCGGGGGTAGCACACGTGCGCAACCCCCGCTGATAAGCCGTACAAACAGCAGTAGCTAGATTTGTCCTCGTTTTGCCATTCGGCCAATGGTGAATGCACCAACGACCTGTGCGACACCGATCACAATCAAGAAGATTCCACCGAGAAGGATAAGTACCTGCACCGCCGTCGCCGGCACGAACAACACCACGATGCCGGCGATGAGGCTGATGATTCCGAGAGCAATAGCGATTCTTCGCGAAGATCCGCGACCGGATTCGACGAGCGTCGCGATTCCGTCGATGATCCACATGATTCCGATGAGGATTCCCAGAAGCTCAAGAATCCCCGCCGGAGACTTGAACGCGAAGACACCGACGACGATCAACAAGACACCAATCACGATGCTGACCGCACGTCCGCCACCAGTGAGACCGGGACCGAAGATTCCCACGGCAACGCGCACGAATCCGCGGATAAGGAAGTACAGGCCAAAAAT
>RFQD01000411.1 GCA_009925875.1 Microbacteriaceae bacterium
GTATAAATTGAAATTGCCCGCGACATTCAGCGTCACACAGGCCCAGATTTGGCCCAGTTTTGACCGGAAGATCGCGCTCATCACCGCGAAGACCGATGACGTGCGTCGCCGCTGGCAGAAAGTCTTCTTGTACGACTACAGCGACGGACGGCTCGTGCATGAATTCGCGGCAAAAGGAACCGACTATTTCGGTGAAGTCGGAATCTCACCAAACACAAAATCGATCGTTGTGGTCGGCATGAACGGCAGCCAATCGGTCGCCGACAAAGTGATCATCAGGGATCTGTCGAAAGAGACCACACGCGAGGTCAAGTTGATGAATCCCTGACGGATATCAGGGATTTCAATTCTGACCAAAGTCCGGCCATGTCTGGCGGCATCGGTGTCTCGACCTCAACCCCGGCCCGTGTCACGGGATGCGTGAACCGCAGGAGCCCAGCGTGCAGGCAAAGCCTGTGGAATCCCGCGCGCCCTTGAACGTCCGCCGTATTGCCGTTCTCGAAGTAATCCAGAAACACATTCTCGTCCGGATGGTACAACTTGTCGCCGACAAGATGATGTCCTCCGAACGCGGCGTGGATGCGAATCTGGTTGGTACGCCCCGTTTTCGGCACGGCGCGCAGCAGGGAGTGAGCCGGCCCGCGATCCAGGGTCACAAAACCCGTCTCGGCATCAAGGCCACCCTCGACCACCCATTTCTTGATCCGGATCGAGGACTCCTTGAGATCCCCGATCGCGCCATTCTCCGTCCAGATGTCCTGCGCGACGACACCGTTGACGATTGCCGTGTATTCCTTGTGGACGCGACGCGCGGCCCAGTCCGCGGACAGCCTCATCCGGGCCTGCGGAGTCGCGGCGCAGAGAACAATCCCGCTCGTCTCGCGATCAAGGCGATGCAATGCCGACCATTCCCGGCCAAAATTCTCCCACACCAGGTTGGTGAAGGTGTTTTTCCGGTATGGGCCGTTTTCATGCATGGGCAAGTTACCTGGCTTGAAGACGGCCATGACCTCACCGTCACGCCAGATCTCGCGGATCCCGCGGTCCACTT
>RFQD01000412.1 GCA_009925875.1 Microbacteriaceae bacterium
ACGGGCACTCGCTATATCAGCCGTCAAGTGCCCGACTGCCTCGTGTACGTCAACGGGTTGACGACGCTGCCGGGGTGCCCCTCCTGCAACGGGCAAATCGACTTGCAGAGATACATCACGCAAGTGTCGGTCGAGCCGAACACCGAACCCATCGCGAGCGCGACTATCTCCATGAGCATCCCGGCGTTCGCCGGGGAGTACTTCTTCCGTGACGGGGACTTCCTGCTTCGCCCCGGCTTGGAAGTCGTCATCTACATGCGAGGTCGCTATACGAACCCCGACCTTCTCACGAAAGACGACGCCGCGACCCTCGATGTTACCGCGACAGGGCTTGAGGGCGCGAACCTCACGAGCACCGTCACGGGAGACTCCGATGCGTCGTTCGACCCCACGGGCGTGCCCATCACCCCCTACTACCAAGTCTTTCACGGGGTCGTGACCGAGGCGAGCCACGATTACTCGGGCGGCGAGTACACGGCGAGCATGTCGTGCAGCGACGTACTCCACTTTTGGCAGAACCTCAAGATTAGCACGAACGGTGCGGTGTTCGGCCCTCGTCCCGGTGGTGCGGCTTCGCTCGTGGAGCCTACTTTGCAGGGGCACACGTTCCAAGGTGCCTCCCCCTACTCCATCATCTACACGCTCTATCGCGTGGGCTTCGGCGCGAGCGGCGCGGTCGAGTACAACCTTGAACAGGAAACGAACGTCTCCGCGAACTCCGAGGTGACGGGGCAGACCCACTACAAGGCGGCGGCTGCATGGTGGGAGAAGCGGTGGGCTTCCGACTCCATCCACCTCATGATGTACGGCGCGGACGGCTCCCTCTACAACGCTTACTCGCAGTCGTACCTCGGGGCGTTCTCGGGGAAGAACCCCGAGCAACTGAAGACCTTGCTTGGCAAGGGCAAGACGGATTCCAAGGCGTTATCCGCTACTGCCGATAAGGCCCTCGCGAAACTCGCTCGCGACCTTGGCTACAACCCCTTGTCCACGCAAGTGTCGGTGGCCGTGGACAAGGGGGGCAACACCTCCCGACAGGACGCACTCAAG
>RFQD01000413.1 GCA_009925875.1 Microbacteriaceae bacterium
TGGATCATCGCATCAATCTCTTTCATTTCACTTTCCTCCCTCATTGAGTAATTGAAAATCGAACCCCTTTTCCCCAATTTCTCGGAGATTCGCAGGCTTCGCCCGTTTCCCGCCCGACCGGTAGGCCAACCGATGATCTCGAATGCGGGAACCCCCGAGATATCACTGAGCTGGATTGTCGACACTCGGTAGCGGGGTGTGGCATTCGAAATCACAAAGGGATCGGCGTTTCCCCACGGCAGATAAATTGGCCGAGAGTTTCTCACCGAGTCCAGCCAGGCTGAAACCGAGTTGGGAGAATCCTCACCCAATGCCGCGACGCTGGCGACAATTCGCGAATCGATAGCGATGGTTGCGCCGTTCGACAGTGCGGCGGCTGTCAACCGAGCCCAGGAACCCCCTGGTGACGTGAGCTGCGTCAATTCCTCCGACTCGATGAGGTCGCCCGACGAACCCGAAGCGACGATAGGAACGAGCACGGAAAACGTCGGGTGATTGACAGCGTGCGCAGGACCCGCGCCGAAACCGAAAAGAGCGGCAATTGCCGCGACGGCGAGGCTGGCGCGAGCGCGACGAACCCCAACTCTTTCGACGGCCGACATAGCGGTAAGTCTAGACTGATGCGATATGGAGAGCGTGGCGGAGGCCATGGCGAGATTGACGGCCCTCGCCGGCAGCGGAACCGTTTCGACGTTGACCGCCTCCTTTGTGGAAGCCGGATTCGAGCTCGCCCTCGTCGGCGGACCGGTGCGTGACGCATTTCTCGGCCGAGAGCTCACCGACCTTGACTTTGCCACCAATGCGACTCCTGACCAGATTCTGAACATCGTCGGTCCGATTTCCGCTACGACGTGGGACATCGGCCGGGATTTTGGAACGATTGGAGCTGTCGTTCGTGGTGAACAGGTCGAAATCACGACCTACCGAAGTGACACCTATGACCGGGAATCCCGGAAGCCAATCGTGGCGTTTGGTAAGCGGATCGAGGATGACCTGTTGCGCCGCGACTTCACGGTCAACGCGATGGCACTCTCGCTTCCTGATTTGTCC
>RFQD01000414.1 GCA_009925875.1 Microbacteriaceae bacterium
TGCTCGAATCCTGCCCTTCGTTGGCCCGACGAGCCAAGGTCTACCGCAACAGCATCGTCGTGCCGGAGCGGAATGCGTCGATGTTCTGCATTAGTTCCGAGGCCGGCACGAAACACGGCTACAACCCATCGTGTGTGCTGATCGACGAATATCACGTCTTCCCAGACCGCGAGCTGGTCGACGTCTTGGAGACGGGCATGGGTGCGCGATCCCAGCCGCTCACCGTCTACATCACGACGGCCGGCACGGATATGCAGGGGCCGTGCTACAAGGACTGGCAGCGGGCCGAGAAGATTCGCGACGGCGTCCTCAAGGACGACACGTTCCTGCCCTGCATCTACGCGGCGCCGCCCGACGCCGACCCGTTCATCGAAGAAACGTGGAAGATGGCGAACCCGAACTACGGCGTGACGCTGAAGCCGGACTACTTCAATCAGATGAGCCTGCGGGCGAAGCAGTCGCCGGCCGAGGAGGTTGTTTTCAGGACGCTCCACTTGAACCAGTGGATGCAATCGGATTCCAAGTGGCTGCGACACGGCGCGTGGGAGGCCAACAACGGCCCCCTTCGGCCCACTGCCGGCCGCGTCGCCTACTGCGGCCTCGACTTGTCGAGTACCTCGGACACGACGGCGTTCGTCGCAGTGTGGCCCGACGAGGATGGCACGTTCGACATTCACTGCCAAGTCTTCATCCCCGAGGAGAACGCTGAGAAAGCGTCGAAGACCGATCGGGTGCCGTATCGGCAATGGGCGAAGGATGGTTTTGTTACACTTACAGAAGGCGATATCACGGATTACGACGTTGTTCGCGACTACGTTCTCTCGTTTTGCGAGAAGAATGCGGTTCGGGCTGTGGCTATTGACATGTGGAATGCGACGCACCTGACGACGCAACTCGCGTCCGAGGGCATCGACGTCAAGCCTTTTGGTCAAGGCTTCGCGTCGATGAGCGCGCCGACGAAGTTTTTGAATACGCTGATTTTAGGCCAAAAACTGCGGCACGCCGCAAACCCCATCCTCGCGTGGCAGATGTCGAACGTGCAGGTGAAG
>RFQD01000415.1 GCA_009925875.1 Microbacteriaceae bacterium
GACAGGGTCGTGGTGACCGTTTCCGGCGGCCAAGACAGAAAACGTGTCGTTGAAGAGTCGGCACCGTTTTTAGACTGCCCGAAAGAGCCAACGGTATACGCAAAGCAAATCAGCATCACCCCGGTGCAGAGATACTTCGGGACGTTCACTCTTGAGCGAGTCGCAGTCACGCAATGGGCACATTCTTTCGCCCCAGACGATGCTGGAGGCGAGGGCGGATTGAGCTTAACAGTCTCAAAGCCGGCGGAGTACGGCGACAGTGCGCTCGGCGAGTTTGGCTGGCGACTGGAGCTGTCTGGTGTGCAGTATATGTGGCAAAAAATGAGCCGCAATCAGATAAGCGAGTCGAAGGAACTCTCGGACATGATGCTCGCTAGAACTATCATCTCCGGGTACACGCCGTGCTACACAACTCCGTTTGAAATGTACGAGGCCGCCCATTTCTCGTTTGGCCCGTCTGGCAGGCAGGCATTCGTGTGCAGGCCGCTGCCCGTGAGAATCTCTACAACCCTTTCACTTAACGTCCTGAGCGGCGGCTTTTCATTTGGCGAAAAAGGGCCGCCAAGAGGTTACACCCGCGCGGTCGCGGACACTGGATCAAGCGTGGTTTCGATCTCGCTCGTCAAGCGCCCACCTGCTTGCTTCAACAGTGCGTTGCGTTGCCGCAACACGCGGTCGACCTCGCTGCACACTTGATCGAGTCGCGGTGAGATCGCCACGAGTGCGTCATCGACGAAGATGCGGCGCGTCTCCGGTGAATCCTTGACGAGTCCGAGGTCTTCGGGGGAAAACACCGTCGTGCGCACCACCCCCAACAAATCCTTGGTTTTGGCCAGGCGTTGCCGGTTCACCTGGGCCTTGTTGCGACCAACCCTGGCAAGTTCCGCCTCGACGAGCATCTCGCGGCCGTCGGGATGGATCACGGTGGCACGAATGATGGCTGAGTCACTCCCCGTGCGGATCATCGCCTCGGTCGGCACTCCACGAAAACTCTTCAACGTCGCGAGATACGACAATGCTTCGGTGAGGCTGGTCTTTCCTTGACCGTT
>RFQD01000416.1 GCA_009925875.1 Microbacteriaceae bacterium
GCGTCTCTCACGGTACGCCCATGTGACCTTCTCGGCAAGTCACGAATGTGCCCGAACGAAAGCGGTAATATTGGCACTCACAGGTCACGAGTGCTAGTGACGCCATGGATATTCTCGAATGCAAAAGTGAGGAACGGATGGTCTCTCAACGCGGGCTCGATGTGCTTCGCGCCATCGTTCAGGACTACGTAGAATCGCGTGAGCCGGTTGGCTCCAAATCCATTGTCGACCGCCACAACTTCGGAGTTTCGCCGGCCACAATTCGCAATGAAATGGCTCTCCTCGAAGAGGAGAACCTCATCGTTGCGCCGCACACATCGAGTGGGCGCGTCCCGACAGACAAGGGCTATCGCCTTTTTGTTGACCATCTCGCCGAAACGAAATCGATTTCGACGAATCAGCGCCACGCGATCGAAAAGTTCCTTGACGAATCACACGACTTCGACGACTTGCTTCAGCGCACGTCTCGACTGCTCGCTCAGCTCACACGACAAGTGGCTGTCGTGGAGTACCCTTCGTTGGGTTCCGCCAAGGTGAAACGCATCGAGCTCGTGAACGTGGGAAACGAGCGCTTATTGTGCATCCTCATCGCCGACAATGGTCGGATCGATCAACGACTCGTTGAATGCGGACGTGACGTGAGTGAAGAGGAACTGAGTGAACTGACGCTCCGAACGAACGGCTATGTGTCGGGTCGTCCCCTTTCTGACGCGCAATCGGCGTTGAGCAACTTCGATCGAGAATTCGAATCACGCACGTCCACGGTGGCGCGCGCCGTTGCGTCCGCAATCACAGAATTGGTGGCTGCTAACCGTACTCAGAAACTTGCCGTTTCGGGCGCGGCAAATCTGGTGCGCACGGAAGAGGATTTCTCCGGGAACCTGTATCCCGTCCTCGATGCCATCGAAGAACAGGTCGTGCTTCTTAAACTCATGTGTGAGCTCGTGGACGATTCGAACGACATCGCCGTGTCAATCGGAAGCGAGCACGCCGAGTCGGGCTTGCGGGCAGCCAGTCTCATGGCGG
>RFQD01000417.1 GCA_009925875.1 Microbacteriaceae bacterium
GCCATCGAATATCGACGCGTGGATCGAGCTCGCAGCCGTTTACGCGCGTTCCCGCGAGTCGGGAAAGTTGTTCGAGGTTCTCGGCGAGGTCAACGACATGGTCAGCGGAATGTCCGAGACCAGCGCGGCAATCATGTTGCGTTATCGATTCCTGCTGGCCCAGGGTTATTTCATGACAGGTCGTGCCGACGAGGGGCGGAATATCCTTTCCGACATGATCGCGCGAAACAGTGATTTCACTCCCGCGTACATCGCCCTTGCCGACAGTTTTTTCCGCGATGGCAAGGACACGGTTGCCGAGTTTGTCGTGAAGCGGGCCATGGACCGCGGCAAGGAAGATCCCGCCCTTGAGAACCTGCTGGGCGCGATTGCCTTGTCACGCAAGGACTACAAGACAGCCATGGCGCACTTCAACCGGGCGGTCGAGATGTCTCCCGCCTGCGTCCAGGCCCTCGTGAATCGCGCGAATCTTTCGATCCGTGAGAACGACCTGTCGGCGGCGGAGGAGGACCTCAACCGCGCCGTCGCGATTGATCCATCGAACGCGGACGCTTTGGTCGCCCGCGGGGTCGTTCTGCGCAAGACCGGTCGCGCGGATCTCGCGCGCGCCTCATTCGAGCGCGTGCTCGAAACGGATCCGGTCAACGCGGCCGCGCGTTTCAACCTGGCTGTACTCAACGCGCTGGACTTGAACCGTCCGGCAGTGGCACTGCGATTGTTCGAGGAAGTCGTGAGCATGAGCCAGGCTTCTCCCGCGCTGCGCGCGAGCGCGGAACGGTATGTCGCTGACTTGAGATCCCTTCAATAGACCTAGGCTTGAATAAAGGACCACCCAATGCCTTTGAAGACAACTCGAATCTCAAAACCCCAGCCGCGTCGACCCTACGACCGTACCAGCTTTATTCTCGTTGTCGATGACGACGACTCGCTGCTGAAATTCTTCAAGATCCACCTGAACAAGTTCTTTTCGCGCGTGATTGTCGTCGAGTCCGCCAAGGACGCCCTCGCTCAGTTGAAAGA
>RFQD01000418.1 GCA_009925875.1 Microbacteriaceae bacterium
TTCGTCGTGGTCGATGTGAGGTCGATCGTCGCGACAACCTTGTTGCTGCCGGAGGCGCCGCAGTAGGTAGGGATCGCTGAATCGGTGGCGTTCTGTGGCGCCTCGACAGCTTGCAACTGGTCGAATGTGCTGGATACCGCGGGTGGCACCCAGGCGCGGAACGCGAGGCGCAGACTGCCCGGGACCGCGAGGACGCGCAACATGTCCGGACGCAGGTCGGACTGGACCATCATGCCGTCCAGGACCACCGCGCTGCTCTTGTAGCCGCACAGCCACAAGTCCCACGGGAAGTTCCATGATCCGGTGACGGTCGTGAGTTGCGAGGTCATGCCGGCACCGGAAACATTGAAGGTCGCGACGAGGCGATCGGTGGTTGTCGAGCATGACGGCATCGCGCGGGGTGACGAACTCGACGGCCGCGCGTAGATCTTGACCTGGTCCACTTTGGTGGACGCGGTCTTCGTGAAAGAGATCGAAGTCTTGATGACCGGGCTCGCGGTGTTGCCGGCCGTGTCATCCACAGTGGCATTGAAGTAGGAAACCGGGAAACTTGTCGTGCGCAAGTACGGCAACGCGTCGTCAAAGTCCCAGGTATTCGTAAAATCCCAGCCGCGATCGATATAAGTTTGTTTGGTCATCGCCTGCGTCAGGGTCGCGGACAATGCCTCGGTATCAGAGAGCGGCGTGCGTGGAATGTTCGCGTACGGCGAGGCACAGTTGTAAACAAGCGTGCTGCCTGATGCGCCAAACGGATTCTCAATCGCGTGCATGACCGGGTGATTGAGGCCGGCAAAGACGCTGGCCGACACTTGCCGGAGAGGATAGCTGTTGTAACTCGTGCCACCGCCGGCCGACTGCGTGAAACAACTGACCGACGCCAGACCTGGCGCGTTCGTGTCATAGACGGCGCCCTGGTTGTACTTGACGATCGGGGCGCCTGAGTACGGGTTGTAGAACAAGGCGCGCGAGACAGCCAACTGCCGCGTGATCTCGGCGGATGCCGGGTTCGTATAATACGTG
>RFQD01000419.1 GCA_009925875.1 Microbacteriaceae bacterium
TCCGACGCAGCTTGGGCGAAGCGCGGATCTTGACGGGCTTGCTGATAACCGAGGGATCTACCGCACCACAGCCGAGACCGACAACGCGCTGCGCTTGCGGATTCGATCCCTGCCCGATGTGGTGAGCCCCAACGCTATTGTGCGCGCGTGCAATCGGATCCTCGGGCCGTTGGGTCTGCCCTACGATCTCATCGAGGTCTTCGAGCACCGATACCAAGAGTGCTACGACGCACCCAGCCCCAACGCAGGCACGCCGACGTGGCAGCTCACGCCACCGACCAACCCCGCCTACAACAACACCACCTTTGTCTACGACGACCCGCGACCGCCCGACCCGTGGCGAAACCGCTACATGGACGAGGTGGAGTACCGAGGGTGCTTCTTCGTTGTCGTTCGCAACGACATCACGCTCTACGACATCGGGCTCGCCTACGACGACCCTGGCATGTTCGCGACCGACTTCCGCAACCCCGTCACCGGAAAGCAGCGCGGCACGCCTGCTTTTGACGGCACCCTGTCCGATGACCCCGCCGTGGTCTACAATGCGGCCTACGACGGGTTCGACACAGCAAGAGCGAGCGCATACGCGGCGCTCTGGCAGGATCTCCAGAACATCAAACCCGTGAGTGTGGTGGCTGCGATCGTCACCTTTACGTCCTGAGAGAACATGGCGACCAACGACAACATCGTGATCAACGTCCGCGAGCGGCCCCTCTCATCGGACATCAACAACGCACAGTCGCTCGTTGCGCGAACTCTGATGAACCTCGCGCGCGGGCTCGGCGCGTCGAAGTTCGTTGGCGTGCCCGGCCTTGAGATCCCGCTCAACTCCTACCCGGCTGGGTTGATCCCGAGCCCGCTGGGAGCCGACGTGCAGATCGGGCCGGGGATCCTGCTGCAAGATTCGGCAACGCTGCCGCCCGTCCCTACCACGCTCGATTCGCCGTTCCGCATCGGGACCAACCTGACGCCGACGACTGTGACGATGCCCTCCCCCGGTGTCGACACCTTCTACTTGA
>RFQD01000420.1 GCA_009925875.1 Microbacteriaceae bacterium
CGTCGACGATTGGACCCGGTTGTTTCCAAACATAACTCCGTATTATGCCGTGAAGTGCAACAACGACGAGGTGCTCCTGAAGACCCTCGCCAAAAAAGGAGTCAACTTCGACTGCGCGTCAAGAAACGAGATCTTGCAAGTCCTGAAGCTCGGCGTCGATCCCTCGCGGATCCTCTTTGCGCACACCATCAAATCACCCGGCTCTCTCGTGTTCGCTCACGACTCCGGAACGAACCTCATGACGTTCGACTCGACCCACGAGCTCGACAAAATCAAGCTGTATCACCCGCAAGCGAAGACGATGATACGCATTCGGAGCACCGATCCCATGGCCATCGTCAAATTAAACAAATACGGGGCGAACGAAACGGAAATAGAACCTTTGTTGGCGCACGCCAAGACCATCGGAGTCACCGTCGTCGGCATTTCGTTCCACGTGGGATCCGGCAGCAGAAATCCGGACGCGTACTGGCAAGCTCTCAAGCTCGCGAGGGAAACGTACGACGTCGCCAAAGACGCGGGTCACGACATCCGCATCGTAGACATAGGAGGCGGAATGTTCGCCGACATAGAAGACGACGGCACAGTGACTTCGTGCGTGGCACAATACATCCAGGACGGAATGAGAGATTTCTTCGCGGGCATCGACGTGAAGTTCATCGCCGAACCCGGAAGATTTTTTGCACAGCATTATTCGGTTCTCGCGTGTCAAGTGGTAGGCAAGCGAGTCAGAGAGGGACTCTACGAATACTTTCTCAACGAAGGCACGTACGGAGGCATGTCCAATTGCATCCACGAAAAGGCCGAGCCCGTCCCGGTGATCGTCAAGGAGGTCACGACGGCCGAGTCCTTCGAGCTCGCGTTGATCGAGAACTTGCAGCGTGAGGACCTCAACGCGCTCGAGACGGCCTCCGCCTACGCGCGCCTCATCGAAGAGAACGGCTACACGCAAGAGGCGCTCTCCGAGCGTGTCGGTAAGAGCCGCGTCGCGATCACCAACTCGCTGCGCTTGCTCAAAC
>RFQD01000043.1 GCA_009925875.1 Microbacteriaceae bacterium
CGCGGCAACATGTTGCGGTTCATCACCTTGAGCGCGATAGGCAAGCCGGTCACGGTCAACGTTCCAGACACCTCCATCTTGTTCGCTGCGTATCAAGAGACCGCGGCGCGGGAGTCAATAGACTGACGGTCGTGCGCATCCTTGTTCTTAATGGTCCCAACTTGAACCGTCTTGGCACACGTGAGCCCGACGTTTATGGAACGGCAACGCTGGAAGACCTTCGACTCACCCTCTCCGCCGAATCGGGGGAGCACGAGGTCGACGTGCGTCAAACCAATAGCGAGCCAGAACTTATTGACTGGATTCACGAAGCAGCCGATGAAAAATCCCCCGTGATTCTCAATCCGGCAGCTTTCACCCATTACTCGTATGCGCTTCGGGATGCTGTCGCCATGCTGACACAATCCGGCGTTCCTCTCGTCGAGGTGCACATTTCTAATCCTCACGCTCGTGAAGAGTTCCGTCATAACAGCGTCATTTCTGGCGTGGCAACGGGAGTTATTGCGGGATTTGGGTTCGATTCGTATCGACTCGCTCTGACCCAACTGACGCGCTAGCACCACGGCGCTCACTCGCGCCGGTATATTTGGCTTTCGCCCGATAACCCACATCTCGATCAAGGAACTTTCATGGCAACCACTGCGGATATTAAGAACGGCGTCGTCATCAAGATCGATGGACAGTTGTGGAATGTCATCGAGTTTCAACACGTGAAACCCGGCAAGGGAGGCGCGTTCGTTCGAACGAAAATGAAAAACGTGTTGTCGGGAAAGGTTGTTGATAAGACCTATAACGCAGGAACAAAAATTGAGACGGCCACAGTTGATCGGCGTGATTTTCAATACCTCTACAACGACGGGAACGAGTACGTGTTCATGGACAAAGACACGTATGAGCAACTGTCGGTCAACGCTGCCACGGTCGGTGATGCACAGAACTTTATGTTGGAGAATCAGGATGTGCAGATTGCGTTGCACGAGGGCGAAGCCCTGTACGTTGAACTTCCTGCCAGCGTCGTGCTGGAACTGACGTACACCGAACCTGGTCTTCAGGGCGACCGCTCGTCCGCGGGAACGAAGCCGGGGACGCTTGAAACCGGTTACGAGATTCAGGTGCCACTCTTTTTGGAATCGGGCACCAAAGTGAAGGTCGACACGCGAACGGGCGACTATCTCGGCCGTGTCAACGACTAGCGCGTGAGCGGCCGACGTAAGGCTCGCAAGCGAGCTCTCGATATCTTGTTTGCGGCCGACGTAAGAAGTATCCCAGTTGAAGAGGCACTCGAGTCTGAGGCGCAGCGCGCAGTCAATGAGCCAGACCGGGAATCTTCGTGGACATACGCACGGGAGATTGTTGACGGAGTCATTGACAACTCTGTTGTCATTGACGAAATCATTGAGACCCATGCGCGGGGCTGGACGATTGCCCGCATGCCCGCGGTGGATCGGGCAATTCTGCGCATGGGCGTCTGGGAACTTCGCTTCAACGCCAGTGTTCCGCCGGCCGTTGTGGTTAGTGAGTGCGTCGAACTTGCCACGCTGTTGAGTACAGACGATTCGCCGAGCTTTATCAACGGTGTGCTTGGCGCTATTTCGGCTCTTCCCCGATAACGCGTTCCGCGTCTGCTACGGTAGAACAAAAGGCATCCTTTAAGGCCGTCCTGTGAGGCGGAGAAGGGGGTCAGATGGCTGCTCGAAACGTGCTGCAGGCTACTGATATCCAACGCGCTCTGACGCGTATAGCGCATGAGATTCTGGAGTCGAACCGCGGGGCTGCGGGACTCGTCGTTCTGGGTATTCCCACTCGGGGAGTGATCCTGGCGCAGCGGATTGCCGACATCATCGCCGAGATTGAGCCCGGTGTTCATGTTCCCGTTGGTGCGCTCGATGTGACCATGTACCGAGACGATTTGTCCCAGACGCCTTCTCGAGTGACCACACCGACTCGTATCCCGGGGGGCATCGAGGATTCAACGGTCGTGTTGGTCGACGACGTGCTGTATTCGGGACGAACCGTGCGCGCCGCATTGGACGCTCTCACAGATGCGGGTCGTCCGCGCGCCGTTCGCCTTGCCGTGCTCGTGGACCGCGGTCATCGAGAGTTACCCATCCGTGCGGATTTTGTGGGCAAGAATCTTCCTACTTCCCACGCCGAACGAATCAACGTTCGCTTAGTCGAGACTGACGGAGACGACCTCGTCCAGATTGCCGGGGACTAATCGTGCAACATTTGCTTTCGGCAGCAGACCTGGATAAAGAGAGTGCCATTTCACTTCTCGATCTCGCGGAAGACATGGCGGAAACGGCTGACCGCCCGCACAAAAAGCTACCCGCTTTGCGCGGGCGAACAATTGTCAATCTATTTTTCGAAGATTCGACCCGCACTCGTATTTCGTTCGAAAGTGCAGAAAAAAGACTCTCGGCTGACGTCATCAATTTCTCCGCCAAGGGCTCCAGCGTCTCGAAAGGTGAGAGCCTCAAGGATTCTGCCCAAACACTGGCAGCGATGGGCGTTGACGCGGTCGTCATTCGACACGGTTCGTCGGGTGCCCCACATTTACTTGCGCATCGGGGCTGGATTCACGTGCCCATCGTGAATGCGGGAGACGGCACACATGAGCATCCCACGCAAGCGCTGCTCGACGCGTTCACGCTGCGTCGTCGCATCCACAAGAATCATTCGCGAGGTAAAGACTTAGCTGGTGTTCGCGTTGCCATCGTGGGAGACGTAGTGCACAGTCGCGTAGCACGTTCAAACGCGTGGCTCCTGACCACCTTGGGCGCTGAAGTGACCTTTGTTGCACCACCCACACTTCTCCCAGCGAGTGCTGACTCATTTCCTGTCGCGATGGTGACGAACTTGGATGAGATTCTGCGTCAGCGTCTCGACGCGATCATGATGCTTCGAATTCAAAAGGAGCGGATTCAGGGGGCATATTTTCCGAATGAGCGCGAGTACACGCGCGTGTGGGGTTTGACTGCCGACAGGTTCGGTGCTCTCAACGAGAACACGTTTGTGATGCATCCCGGCCCAATGAATCGCGGGCTCGAGATATGTAGCCAGGCAGCGGACTCACCATCGTCAACAATCCTGGAGCAAGTCGCAAACGGGGTCTTTGTGCGCATGGCGGTCTTGTTTAGTGTCCTGACCGGAAATGAGGAGTTATGAGCACGTCAGTAACATTCGCGGGTGCGACTCTGCCGAACGGTGACGTCGCGAACGTTGTTGTGAAAAATGGCCGGATAGTCGATATGGGAGTGGACGTTCGCGCTGACGAGGGAGAGGTGCTCGACGTCTCGGGACTTCGGGTTCTCCCCGGTTTCGTAGACCTACACACTCATCTGCGCGAACCGGGTTATGAAGCGAGTGAGACTGTTTTGACCGGAACGCAAGCAGCGGCGATAGGCGGATATACCACCGTGTTTGCCATGGCGAACACTCTGCCGGTTGCCGACACGACGAGTGTTGTCGAGATGGTTTGGCAGCGCGGTCATGATGCTGGTTACGCGACTGTTCGCCCGGTTGGGGCTGTCACTGTCGGGCTCGAGGGTGAGGCTCTTGCAGACCTCGCGAGCATGGCAAATTCGCGCGCTCGGGTCCGAGTCTTCAGCGATGACGGCAAATGTGTCGCTGATGCACTGTTGATGCGTCGCGCGTTGGAGTACGTCGGTGCCTTTGACGGGGTCATCGCTCAACACGCGCAGGAACCCCGACTGACGATCGGGTCACAAATGAATGAGGGATTGGTCTCCTCACGACTCGGTTTGACGGGGTGGCCACGCGTCGCGGAGGAAGTCATCATTGCGCGCGACGTGCTTCTCGCCGAATCAACGGGTGCACGCCTGCACATCTGTCATCTCTCTACGGCTGGTGCGGTTGACATCGTTCGATCAGCAAAGGCGCGCGGTGTGCGCGTAACAGCGGAGGTCACCCCGCATCATCTTCTCCTAACGGACGACAGTGCTCTCGATTACGATGCTCGGTTCAAGGTCAACCCGCCACTGCGTACTTCGGATGATGTCCTCGCGGTGCGCGGTGGATTGGCTGACGGAACGATTGACATCGTTGCCACCGATCACGCACCACATCCGACAGAGAGCAAAGACTGTGAGTGGAGCGAGGCGGCCTTCGGCATGGTCGGACTCGAATCGGCGCTTTCGATTGTGAACATGACGATGGTCGAAACGGGTCTGCTGAGCTGGGCAGATGTGGCGCGCGTAATGAGTACGAATCCCGCGAAGATTGGCGGCGTAGGGGACACTGCGGGAACCCTCGAGGTTGGCCGACCGGCCGACCTCGTTTTCGTCGATCCACGTGTTCACCGTGTCTTCGGCCCGGAGGATCTCGGTGGTCGATCCGCAAACTCGCCCTATTTCGGACGGGAGTTTCCTGGAAAGGTCGTCCACACGATGCGACACGGTTACTTCACGGTACGAGATGGGTCGCTGATCGACGCAGAATCCGTGCGTTCACACGCGTTCGCTGACGCAGGGAGAGTCGAAGACAATGGATAAGGTTTTCGGAACAGTCATCGTAATTGGCCTCATCTCATTAGCACTCGGATTCATGTTCGCGTCGTGGCAACGACGACGTCGCCGCGATGTTTCGATACTGACCTCCTCGGGTGTGCACACCGAGAGGAAACTCGTTCTCGAAATTCGTTGCCTCTACGTCGCAACGACACCGCGAGACGAGCCACTGGAGCGATTGGCAATTCCCGGCCTCGCTTTCCGTGCGAGAGCGAGAGTCTCCCTAGGCGCATCCGGAATCACTCTCGAACCTCAGGGTGAGCAATCAACATTTATCGCGACGACGGACGTGCGCAGAGTTCGGGCTGCCAACGCAACAATCGATCGCTCTGCAGGCCCCGGTTCCCTGACAGCCATCGACTGGAGAGCGGAAACGGGTGAGGAACTCACGAGCTTCCTCCGCATCCCACGTCGGCATGATCGAACTGCCTTCACGGAGGCCTCTGTTCTCGTTCTCGAAGATGGAACGCGCTATGTGGGACGATCTTTCGGGGCATCCGGAGCCACGTTTGGGGAGATCGTTTTCGCGACCGGCATGAGTGGCTATCAGGAAACCTTGACTGACCCGTCGTACGCGGGTCAGATCGTGCTGATGACAGCGCCCCACGTGGGAAATACCGGAATGAACGACGACGACATGGAGTCAAAACGAATTTGGGTGAGTGGATTTATCGTTCGCGAACCGAGTCGTATCGTGTCAAACTTCCGGTCTCAAAGATCACTCGATGATGACCTCGTCGCGCAGGGGGTTGTCGGGCTCGCCGGCGTCGATACTCGGGCCATCACGAGACACATCCGAAGTCACGGTGCCATGCGTGCCGGCATTTTTTCGGGTTCCGACGCCGAGCTGGCTCACGAAGCGCAACTGAAAGCAGTGCTCGCTGCACCGACCATGTCGGGTCGAAATCTGTCTGATGTCGTCTCTACGGCCATCGAATACGTCGTGCCCGCAGTGGGGCGCTCACTGGGGACGGTCGCGATTGTCGATCTCGGTGTCAAGACGTCCACCGTGAACTACATTTCCGAACGAGGATTCGACGCCCATGTGTTGCCTCAGGACGTGACGATTGACCGGATTCAGGCGCTGTCTCCCGTTGCACTTTTTTACTCCAACGGACCAGGTGACCCGAGTGTCTCAGATCGGCATGTCGATCTGTTGCGCGACGCATTGCGCGCCGGGATTCCCTTCTTTGGCATTTGCTTTGGAAATCAACTCTTGGGTCGCGCTCTGGGCTTCTCAACCTACAAGCTTCCTTTCGGGCACCGAGGCATCAATCAACCGGTCCTCGATAAAGCAACCGGTCGTGTCGAAATTACGAGCCAGAATCACGGTTTCGCCGTCGACGCCCCTCTCGAGGGGATCATCGAGTCACCCTCTGGGTTTGGACGAGTCGAGGTGAGTCACTTCAGTCTGAACGACAATGTCGTCGAAGGTCTTTCGTGCCTCGACATCCGCGCCTTCTCAGTGCAATACCACCCGGAAGCAGCGGCCGGCCCGCATGACTCCAACTACTTGTTCGATCGATTCCGCGACATGGTTCTCGGCTCGAGCCCCGTCGGAGGTCGAAAGTAATGCCACGTCGTTCAGATATCAACTCGGTCCTTGTCATAGGTTCCGGCCCTATCGTCATCGGTCAAGCGTGCGAGTTTGACTATTCCGGTACTCAAGCGTGTCGCGTGCTGCGCGATGAGGGAATCCGAGTAATTCTCGTCAATTCGAATCCCGCCACAATCATGACGGATCCCGATTTCGCGGATGCCACATATATCGAGCCCATCACACCCGAAATCATCGAGTCCATTATTGCGAAGGAGCGCCCGGATGCGATCCTCCCCACACTCGGCGGACAAACAGCGCTCAACGCCGCCATCGCCCTTCATGAGATGGGAATTCTAGAGAAATACAACGTCGAGCTGATTGGCGCCAAAGTGGAGGCCATCCGTAAGGGCGAAGATCGCCAGTTGTTCAAGGATCTCGTTATCGAAGCCGGTGCCGACGTGGCCAGGTCGCACATCGCCCACACCGTGGAGCAAGCAATTGCGTTTGCCGAAGATCTGGGATATCCGCTGGTAGTTCGGCCGTCCTTTACCATGGGCGGCTTGGGTTCTGGCTTCGCGTACACCCGCGAGGAACTCGTTCGCATCGTGGCCGACGGACTGCAATCGAGTCCGACGAGCGAGGTTCTCTTGGAGGAGAGCATTCTCGGGTGGAAGGAATACGAACTCGAATTGATGCGTGACACCGCAGACAACACGGTTGTGGTGTGCTCGATCGAAAACGTTGATCCCGTTGGCGTCCACACGGGGGACAGCATCACCGTTGCCCCCGCCCTGACGCTGACCGACCGCGAGTATCAAAACCTCCGCGACATCGGCATCGAAATCATCCGTCTTGTCGGGGTGGATACCGGCGGGTGCAACATTCAGTTTGCCGTCGATCCGGCTAACGGGCGCGTCATCGTCATTGAAATGAATCCTCGTGTGTCACGCTCGTCGGCACTCGCTTCAAAGGCAACCGGTTTTCCGATTGCCAAGATTGCAGCAAAGCTGGCGATTGGATATCGACTCGATGAAATTCCCAACGACATCACGCGCGTGACGCCCGCGAGCTTCGAGCCCACACTCGATTACATCGTCGTCAAAGTCCCTCGGTTCGCGTTCGAGAAGTTTCCGGCGGCCGATGCAACACTCACCACGACCATGAAGTCGGTGGGTGAAGCGATGGCGATTGGACGCAACTATGCGCAGGCATTGCAAAAGGCGTTGCGTTCACTCGAGAAGCGGCACAGCTCCTTTCACTGGCGAGATGAGTCACGTGACGTTGAGGAGCTTTTGCACCTCGCGAAGACGCCAACGGACGGTCGCGTTGTCACGGTTCAGCAAGCATTGCGGGCAGGCGCATCCGTTGAAGACGTTTTTTCCGCAACGGGTATTGACCCCTGGTTCATTGACCAGATTGTCCTGATCAATGAGGTTGCGCAACGTGTTTCGGGTGCGGCGGAACTCGACGACGACACGCTGCGAACGGCGAAGGACTATGGCTTTTCGGATGAACAAATTGGGGAACTGCGTGGAGTATCCGAGTCGGAGATTCGTTCGCTGCGACACGCGCGCGGTGTGAGACCCGTTTTTAAAACCGTGGACACCTGTGCCGGCGAATTTCCGGCACTCACGCCGTACCACTATTCAAGCTACGACTTCGAAACAGAAGTTGTTCCGAGCGACCGAAAAAAGGTCGTCATCATTGGATCTGGCCCGAATCGCATCGGGCAAGGTGTCGAGTTTGACTACTCCTGCGTGCACGCGGCTTTTGAGCTGTCCGACGCGGGCTTTGAAACCATCATGATTAATTGCAACCCCGAGACTGTCTCGACAGACTACGACACGAGTGACCGCCTCTACTTCGAGCCTTTGACGCTGGAAGACGTGTTGGAAGTCATTCACGCTGAGTCTTCGAGCGGGGAGTTGGTTGGTGTCGTCGTCCAACTCGGCGGCCAAACTGCTCTCGGTCTGGCAAAGGGACTGAAGGCTGCCGGAATTCCGATATTGGGTACGACGCCCGAAGCAATCGACCTTGCCGAAGAACGTGGTGCGTTTTCGCAGATTCTTGCAGCCGCCGGCTTGCTCGCACCGCGTAATGGAACCGCGATCGATGTGGACGGAGCGGTCGTCATTGCCGAACAGATCGGGTACCCCGTTTTGGTTCGACCGAGTTACGTCCTCGGCGGACGAGGGATGGAAATTGTTTTCGACTCGGTGGGACTTCGCGACTATTTCGTGCGCATCGGCGGACAGGCCATCGTCGGACCGGAAGCCCCGTTGCTTGTTGATCGGTTCCTCGATGACGCAATCGAAATTGATGTGGACGCGATATATGACGGCGAACGTCTGTATGTCGGTGGAGTGATGGAGCACATCGAAGAAGCAGGTATTCATTCCGGTGATTCGGCTTGTACGCTGCCGCCGGTGACGCTGGGCAAGGATGAGATTGCCCGCGTTGTGGAGGCGACTCGGTCAATTGCTACGGGTTTGGGCGTTCGCGGGTTACTCAACGTGCAATTCGCCATTGCAGCCGGTGTCCTTTACGTGCTCGAGGCAAATCCGCGAGCGAGCCGAACTGTTCCGTTCGTCAGCAAGGCATTGGGCATCCCGCTGGCAAAGGCTGCCGCTCGAGTCATGGTTGGTGCACGCATCACTCAGCTCATCGACGAGGGCTTATTGCCGGCTCAAGACGGTTCGCTCGTGCCGGCAGATGCACCGGTGTCGGTCAAGGAGGCGGTTCTTCCGTTCAAGCGTTTCCGAACGATCGACGGAACAGTCGTGGATTCAATTCTCGGTCCCGAAATGCGTTCCACCGGGGAGGTGATGGGAATAGACCGGGACTTCCCGCGCGCGTTCGCGAAGAGCCAGTTGGCCGCCTATGGGGGATTGCCATCACAGGGAAGCGTGTTCGTTTCCGTCGCAGACGGCGACAAGCGCGGCATCATTCTTCCGGCACTTCGCTTGCAACAACTCGGTTTCACGCTCGTTGCCACCTCGGGAACCGCGGAAATCCTTGCCCGGAATGGAATCACCGCCCGCGTGGTCAACAAGGTGAGTGATCAGGCTGGCAACACCATTGTCGACCTCATTCGGGCGAACGACGTGGACATCGTCATCAACACACCGAGTGGGCGGACCGCGCGGGCGGATGGGTACGAAATCCGCGCGGCCGCGGTTGCCGCTGACAAGCCGCTGTTCACCTCGATGGCGCAAGTGACGGCAGCCGTCGCGTCACTCGACGTCACGCGAAACGGATTCGAGGTGCGAAGCCTCCAGGAATACCAACTCGACCGTGAGACCGCGTTACGGGTTGACGCATCATGACCCCTCAGAAGGATTTTGGAGCGCGACTCGACAGTGCGTTCGCACAGTTTGGTC
>RFQD01000421.1 GCA_009925875.1 Microbacteriaceae bacterium
CGATCACACACAACGATTGCGTAGAACACCTGATTCGTGGTGACAGAAAGAAATGACTGACGCCGCCGTTCCGGTTCTATTTTCCAATGAAACTTCACCTGGCCACGCAGAAGAAAGGGTCTCACTGCCTCGCGCACGACGTTGTCTTGCTCGTCGGAAACGACAACTGCGCACACGCGATATTCCTGCATTGACTCGTGGAAGACCGACGATTCGTCAACATACGCACGATACCTCGACCATGTCACGTCCGCACTCTAGCTTCACGTTCCGACGAAGAGACTTTGATGGCTGGCCCTGTGGATGGGCGCCGACACTCACTTAACGAGGCTTGTCCACACCTGCTTGAGTCATGTCGTTTTCGCGTGTTATCTTTTGAGGGCCTCCCGTTGCGACGGATCAGGAAGAAGACCTTGGAACCCCAGCCGGACGACTGGATCCAGGGTCCTTCGTTTTAACGACCACCTGTCGTTTCCAAGATTTCCAGGTTCACCGAAGACAGCGCGTTGGCGAAAGCCAGGTCACCGTTCCGAGCCGCGTTCGCGGCGCCCAGCAGAGTATCTGAAATCCACAACAAGGGTTCGTCTCCACCGCGCACGTGGGTCAATTGAAACGCCGTGAACAGTCCGGCGCTCTTGAGGCCCGCGATGTGCTGGATATCCATATGGTCTTGGGTGGATGTTCGCGATTCCAGAACAACATCGGCCACTCCGAGGTTTTCTAGGGTCAGATAAAGAAGTTCCAGTGCCTTACGCCGTCGACGTTCCTCGTTGCGCTGAGGTGTCGACCGGTCGATGACGATGATCGCATCGAGATTTAATCCGCAAATGGTCGTGAGGAAAGCTCGGCGCCGTTGTTTTTTCTCAGATATCCAGTGAAATTTTCGTTGGCCCTTGAGAAGAAATGGGAGGAGTTCCGCTCGGATTTCGTCGGTCCCTTCGTCGGCGACAACGACCGCGCACACGCGATATTCCTGCATCGACTCTCGTAAGACCGACGATTCGTCAACATACGC
>RFQD01000422.1 GCA_009925875.1 Microbacteriaceae bacterium
CAGCGCGGAGCATCCAGTGGTGAATTCATCAGCCGGATGCGCCCACCCGTCAATCGATCAACAATCAACATGCCCGTGATCGCGAAGAACAGCACGCCGTCGACATACGCCCCGCGCCAGGTTTGGAAGCTCGCCATGATGCCGAGAACGCAGATCCAAAGAATCGCGCTGACGCTCCAGCGTGGAGCAATAGCCCTGCGAGTTCGAGCAGCAATGGTCTCGTTGCGATGCGAGTGCATGGTCTTAGCATTATGCATGGGCTCACTCGCCGACGCTCATTCGGTTCCCGAAATGGACTCGAGGACGAAAAGTAGCCCCTATTTCACGTGAATCACCACGTCAATATGTCCTAACATGATGGCATAGCCCTAGTTATGTCATGCAGTAAGGAGCAGAAGTGAATCCCGAGGTAATTTTGCCCATGAGTCTGTTCATGGACATAGATCGCTCCGGACCAATCCCCATCTATTTCCAAGTTTCTCGGCGAATTGAGAAAGCGATCAATGATGGTGCCCTTCCAGCCGGCTCAAGGTTAGAAAACGAAATTGCTCTTGGCGATCGACTTGGCTTGAGTCGACCCACAATTCGCCGGGCAATACAAGAACTTGTCGACAAAGGACTGCTCGTCAGGCGACGCGGCATTGGCACGCAGGTCGTCCATGGGCAAGTTACCAGAGGCGTAGATCTAACCTCGCTATTCGATGACCTCGTGCGATCAGGTAAAAAGCCAGTGACGCAACTGCTCGAAATGAACGTGAAAGCGGCGGATGCCCGTGTCGCGAAGGAACTCGGTGTCGAGGAAGGGAGTGCGGTGTTGTACCTCCACCGCGTGCGACTTGCGGATGCAATTCCCGTCGCGGTAATGGAGAACTGGTTGCCCGTAGAGTTCGATGACCTCAGTGCCGATGACGTGATCGAACACGGTCTCTACCAAGTACTCCGTAGCCGAGGAGTTACGATGCGCGTTGCGAAGCAACGCATTGGTGCTCGCAAGGCGTCAACGGAAGAGTCA
>RFQD01000423.1 GCA_009925875.1 Microbacteriaceae bacterium
GGGACTTGCCGCGGATCCGCATCCGCACTATGGAATCTCGACCGGGTTCGGTGCCCTCGCGACAACGTTCATCGAGCACGATCGTCGTGCGCAACTCCACCCGTGTCAACGGGCTGACGGTCATCGATATGGACGCGGTCGCGGACGAGTACTACGGCACAAAATTCGCCAATGGGTCGGACAGGAACACGATCGCCAGACATTACCTCGATGGGATCATCTGGGTCATGAACTATTACGAGGCGGGGATGCCCGACTGGCTGTGGTGCTACCCACACCTCTTTGGGCCGTTCATACGAGACCTCGCGGATGCGGCGCCCGCCTTCAAGCCCAGGAGGTTCGATCATAACGAGCCCGTGGATCCCATGCTCCAGCTCATGATGGTGCTCCCACCGAGCGACCAGAGGGAGATGGTGCCACCGGTGCTCCACATGATGAACAACCCGGAGCACAAGAAGTACTTCCCCGACCGCGTCGAGATTGACATGTCGGGCAAGAAGAAGGACTGGGAGGGCATCCCCATCGTGCCCTTTGTATCCATCACCGACTTTTGCCGGTTCTATACCGCCCGAAAGAAGATGATCCCCATCGCGGACGCACGACGAAACATTCGAGGCAAAACCTTTGTCTACACCGCAGGCACCTGCTCCTCTCTCTGATCTCTTAACAACATACACTCTTAAATACTTTTTTAAATAAGGTATTTAAGGAAGGTTTTTTTTAATTATGTTCGATGATAAAGACATGGGAGAAGTCGGGTTGTGTCTTGTCGTATTTGCTGAGACGCGAACCTAACCTTGAACTCATCTTACCAGATGATGTCAATCGGCTTGACGCGAACGAGGTGTGCCACATGCGACAATCTTTCCTGGATATAAACACGCATCGTTGATGTGTGCAGATATGTTGACCAGGTTCCACGGATACTGGTAGTGGCGGCATTCCATAGTTCAGTGAGAAGTTATCAACAGGGTTGAAACCAACTTTAGGCCGGCTTAAGAAGTTGTTC
>RFQD01000044.1 GCA_009925875.1 Microbacteriaceae bacterium
CCAAAAGACCATTCCCATCACGCTCATGGATGACAACGACCGTTCGCCGAGCATGAAATAGACGACGTACGCCGCCGCGGCAATGGAGGCATAAATCACGCCGACCGGGTCGAGGGTGCTGTTCCACACCTGGGCGACCACGGCGAGGCCGGCAATCACCAACCCAATAGAAAACCAAATCCGGCGACGGACGCGTTCCTTGAAGAATACAAGGGAGATCAAGGCGACTGCCGGCACCGCGAGGTACTCAAAGAGCAGGGCAATTCCGACATCGATTCGAGAGACCGCGAGGGCGTAAAACTGTTGCAGCATCGCCACGCCGGCAATCCCGAGCACCACCATCTGAACTACTTGCCGTCGCGTGAGTCGGAACGCCGCGCGGTCGGTGATGAGCAAGATAATCCCCGTGATGATGACCGTGACGAGGGTGCGCAACAGCGTGAGCTGTGAGGGCGACAGAGTGTTGTGGCGGAGCAGAATTGAAATGACGCTTCCGTTGGCGCCGAAACTTGCAGCGGAGAGAAAGCCGATGACATACCCGAAGGCGGGACGACGGGCGGTGTTCGGCATCGAACCAGACTAGCCTTTGCGTATGCACACTTTTGTTCTTGCAGGTGGTTGTTTCTGGTGTTTGGATGCGGTGTATCGCACGCTCAACGGAGTCACCGACGTTGTCTCAGGTTACGCGGGTGGTACGGTTCCTCATCCCAGCTATGAGGCAGTGTGCACGGGCGACACGGGTCACGCGGAAGTCGTCGCGGTCTCGTTCGATTCCGACATCATTCCCGACTCCGTCATTCTCGACGTGTTCTTCACTCTTCATGACCCTCGTCAGCTCAATCGGCAGGGCAACGACGTGGGCACACAATACCGCTCCGCGATGTTTTATGAGGATGACCTGCAGAAGGCGCTCTTCGAGGCAGCCATCGCTCGAGCTGAAGAATTGTGGGGTGGCGGTGTCGTCACGACCTTGGAACCGTTGCGAGACTTCTATACGGCCGAGGAGTATCACCAGAACTTCTTCGCCAAGAATCCCGGTCAGGGATATTGTGTTGCGGTCGCCGTACCCAAGGTGAACAAGGTGCGCGCGAGCTTCAGTTCGTATATCCGCGACTAACCATCAACAGGCGGTGTGCTGGGGATCTGACCCCCAACGCGTCACGCACGAGAGATCGCCTGTTGATCTTGTTGCACACTCGGTGAACCCACTCATCTCAATGGAGGTTCATCATGACTGACCAGATATCGCTTACCGGTCTCGTGGCTACGACACCGAGACACATCACGACGAGCGAGGGGCTCGCCATCACGTCATTTCGACTCGCATCCAGTCAGCGTCGTTACGACCGCGTCGCTCAGAGTTGGATTGATGGCGATACCAATTGGTATACCGTCTCGGCATTTCGCGGACTCGCGCAGAACTCGGCCACGTCGCTCAGTAAAGGCGACCGCGTGATCGTGACGGGGCGTGTTCGAATTCGAGACTGGGAGAACACAGATCGCTCCGGCACAACCGTCGAAATCGAGGCCGACTCCCTCGGTCACGATCTGACCTGGGGCACCGCGGTGTACACACGCACCACGGCTCCCCAGCCGAGCGACGATGCCATGGTCGACGTCGAAACGAACGCAGCCTAGATTCGCGTTTGCTTGTCGTCACAGAGGGCACACCCTCAGCAAAATCACGGAACAGAGTCACGTAGACTTCTTCTCGCTCTCCACCCGAGTGCAACAATTCGACCGTGAACGTCTGAGGTTTCCATGCGCCGGCTACTCGTCGCCACGATTGCTGTGGGTGTCGCCCTCTGCCTCTCCTCATGCGGTTTTGGCCGCATGCCGGTCCCTTCGGCAGATCCGTCTGCGTCCGGCTCGGCCTCACCATCCGCGGGCACGCAGGCTCGTAACGTCCCCAAGCTGAACCCCACAGCAAAACCCAAGGCGAACCTGCCGTACTTCTTGTACATCCTCAACGGCGCTTATGACGCAAATTCCGGTCCGGATACGCCGTCGGAAGTCATGGCCGCAGCGGTTGCGAGCGCCGGGTTCGATGCGAGCACGATCCAGATTTCTGACAACTCGACGGCCCTCGGTCTCAACCCCGACGCGAAGTATGTTTCCGTGATCTTCAACGGAGAGTGTTTGGTTGGCACATGGGGATCATCCGTGACGAGCCCCACGGCCACGGCGCTTCCCGTGTTACCGCAGGGCGGTTGCCTCATCGGCGGCACCATTCACTCGTATCAGTAAACGTTGCGCAATCTGTCGCACGGTCCGTCGTACAGGAGCTCGCCGGTAGGCTGAACTTCATGGCTGAATTCATCTACACCATGGTCAAGGCCCGCAAAGCGGTGGGCGACAAGGTCATCCTCGACGACGTCACGATGTCGTTTTTTCCGGGGGCAAAAATTGGCGTTGTTGGTCCGAACGGTGCCGGAAAATCCACCATCCTCAAGATCATGGCGGGTCTCGACACTCCTAGTAACGGCGAGGCAAAGCTCAGCCCCGGGTACACCGTGGGAATTTTGATGCAAGAGCCTGAGCTCGATGAAACGAAGACCGTTCTCGAAAATGTGCAAGAGGGCGTTGGGGAAATCAAGGCGAAAGTCGACCGGTTCAACGAAATCTCTGCAGCGATGGCCGACCCCGACGCTGACTTTGACTCACTGCTCGCCGAGATGGGCACCCTGCAGACAGAAATCGACGCGGCCGACGCATGGGACCTTGACTCCCAACTCGAACAGGCGATGGATGCCCTGCGCTGCCCACCCTCCGACTCGCAGATATCCGTTCTCTCCGGCGGTGAAAAGCGCCGCGTGGCCCTGTGCAAGCTGTTGCTGCAAAAGCCCGACCTGCTTCTTCTCGACGAACCGACCAACCACCTCGACGCCGAAAGCGTACTGTGGCTCGAACAGCATCTCGCAAAATACCCCGGTGCCGTGCTCGCCGTCACTCACGACCGATACTTCCTCGACCACGTGGCCGAATGGATTGCTGAGGTCGACCGCGGCCACCTCTATCCCTACGAGGGCAACTACTCGACCTACCTCGAGAAGAAGGCGGCCCGTCTTGAAGTTCAAGGCAAGAAGGACGCCAAGCTGGCGAAACGACTCGGTGAAGAGCTCGAGTGGGTGCGCTCCAACGCGAAAGGTCGTCAAGCAAAGTCGAAGGCGCGCCTTTCTCGCTACGAAGAAATGGCTGCCGAGGCCGAGCGCACGCGCAAGCTCGACTTCGAAGAAATTCAGATTCCGCCGGGTCCGCGCCTCGGTTCAATCGTTCTCGAGGTCAACCACCTGACGAAGGGTTTCGGTGACCGAGTGCTCATCGAGGACCTCTCGTTCACGCTGCCACGCAACGGCATCGTGGGAATTATCGGTCCAAATGGTGTCGGAAAATCGACGTTGTTCAAGACCATCGTGGGGTTTGAAGAGCCGGATTCGGGAGAAGTGAAAATCGGCGAAACCGTGAAGGTTTCCTACGTGGATCAGTCTCGTGAAGGCATCGATCCCAAAAAGACTCTCTGGGAAGTGGTCTCCGACGGTCTCGACTTCATTCAGGTCGGAAATGTGGAAATCCCTTCGCGTGCCTACGTATCGACCTTTGGCTTCAAAGGACCGGACCAGCAGAAACCTGCGGGTGTGCTCTCCGGTGGCGAACGCAACCGACTCAATCTGGCACTCACTCTCAAGAAGGGCGGAAACCTGCTCCTCCTCGACGAGCCCACAAACGACCTTGATGTTGAGACGCTCTCGTCACTCGAAAACGCACTTCTTGAATTCCCCGGTTGCGCCGTCGTCATTACGCACGATCGGTGGTTCCTCGATCGCATCGCAACGCACATCCTGGCCTGGGAAGGTACGGAGGAGAAGCCTGCGTACTGGCACTGGTTCGAAGGCAACTTTGAGTCGTACGAGGAAAACAAAGTGGAGCGACTGGGCGCCGATGCGGCCAAACCACACCGCTCGACCTATCGCAAACTCACGCGAGACTGATCGTGCGCATACACGTTCCCACTCGACTAAGGTGGTCGGATCTCGACGCCTACGGTCACGTCAACAACGCGCAGATGTTTGGGTTGCTCGAAGAAGCGCGCATCCACGCGTTTTGGGAGGGTGACAATGCGGCCGGTGATGCGCCGCCCACTCGGATATTTCGTGGTGGACCGACCGCGGACACATTCACGCTCATCGCGCATCAAGAAATTGAGTACCTCGCTCCCATCGCCTACCAGCGCGACCCTCTCGATTTGGAGCTCTGGATTGGACGACTCGGCGGCGCAAGTCTCGAAGTGTGTTACGAGGTATGGTCGCCCATCGGTGAGGTTCCTCGTGTGTTGTTCACTCGAGCAACGACGACGATTGTCTTAGTGGACTCGGCGACGATGAAGCCGCGTCGCATTCGAGACGACGAGCGCGACGCTGTGGAACCCTACCTCGAACCGATGATCGAGTTCGGTCGCAAAGGCTCAGAGAACGCGCGTTGAACTTCGCGCGTCGACGTTCGCGCGTTGACCTTCGTGCGTCGACTAGCTCGCGTCAGGCCGCTTACGCCGAGCCATGATTCGCTCTCGGAGTAACTCAAGTGGCATGGGCAGCGACGACAGCACAACGAACACGAGCACGACGATTTCGAAGTTGTCTTGCACAAAAGGAATGAGTCCGAGTCCGTATCCCAGTCCGGTTAGTCCGACGACCCAGGCGAAGCCGCCAATCAGGTTGAACGTGACAAAGCGCCGAGCTGGCATGTCTGCAATGCCGGCAAAGGTCGGCATGACGGCGCGAACAACGGGAACGAAGCGGGCCAGGATGAGTGCGCGCGCTCCGTAGCGGTCAAGAAATCCGCGCGTTCGTTCGACGGTCTTTGGCGTGAAGAACCACGCCTTCTCTTTGGTGAACATTCGGCGACCGAATTTGTGCCCGAGCCAAAAGCCCACTTGAGCACCCAGGATTGCTCCGAGCAGAACGAGAAGCATCGCGAGTGGCAATGGAAACCACGTAATCTTCGTCGCCAATGTCATTCCGAGCAGAAACAGCAACGAGTCGCCCGGAAGGATGGAGCCAATGATGGTTGCCGTTTCAACAAAAATCAGCACGGCGACGCCGACGACAGCGAACGTGCCGAGCACGTCAATGAGTGCGTGCGGATCAAACCAATTCATCGGACGTTGTCGATTCAAACGCCCGCTGCCCGATTGCCATGGCATAGTGAGCGAGCAGCCGCTCGTTGTTTGCCTCCCACGTTCGGGTGAGCATCTTGCGTCGACCGGCCTCACCCATTCGCGCACGCAGAGCCTCATCGCGCAATAAGAAACGAACCGCGCGACGCGTGATGTGCTTATCATCTGGGTCGACGAGAAAACCTGTTTCCCCATTGTCAATCAGATACTTGGGTCCCCCGGCGTCGGGAGACACGACGGGAACACCGGATGCTTGGGCTTCTTGCAACGTTTGCCCAAACGTCTCCTCGGCGCCAAAGTGGACGAACACATCCATGGCCGCATAGGCACGAGCCAAGTCTTCTCCACTCTGTGAGCCCACAAAAGTGAACGACTTCTCTGGGAGCTCGCGTTCAAGTCGCGCTCGCTCAGCTCCATCACCCACGATAACGAAGGCCGTATCGCGCATGTCGGCGAGTTCCTTGAATCGGTGCACCTGCTTCTCGGGTGCCAGGCGACCCACGTAGCCCACCAGGTGGCGTCGACCCCGGGTGAGTTTTTCCCGCAACGCGATAGTTTCCGGTTCCGTCTTGAGGTTCGGGTGGAATCGCGAAATGTCGACACCGCGACCCCACACGGAGACGTGAGGCGCACCGAGTTGGGTGAGGTACAGCGCCGACTCCGGGGTGGGGGCGAGGTTGATGTCGGCGTTGCCATGGATGCTGGCCACGAGTCGATCGGCGACCGCGCGCACGAAGGGCACGCCGTAGCGGTCGCTGTAGCCCGCCAAATCGGTCTGATAGATCGCAACTGTCGGAATCCCGAGACGGCGCGCGACTCCGATGGCTGCTCCGCCAAGCACGAACGGTGAGGCGACGTGCATCACATCAGGTGCGAACTGCGTCAGGATTCGGGCGAGAAAGGGACTGGGCATCCCCACAGGAAACTGGCGAAACGGCAGCGACGGTACGCGCACAATTCGAAAACCGCGATACTCACGTTCGAGGCTCAAATCGGCAATTCCATTCGACGGCGCAACAATGATGGCTTCGTGTCCCTGTTGCGCGAGAGTGTCGCACACGCGCAGAACAGAATTAGTCACGCCATTGAGTTGTGGGAGAAAAGACTCGGTGACGATGGCGACGCGAAGGCTCATGTCGTCAGAATAAGAACACCACGTTGTGCGAAGTATTCGTGAAAGTAAATGTCGGGTGAACTATTGCGGAACACGCAGCATGCCTTCTTGCGCAACGGAGGCGACGAGGATCCCATCCTGCGAATAGATGCGCCCGGTTCCGAGCGAGCGACCGCCCTGAGCACTCGGTGACTCGAGCACATAGAGCATCCATTCGTCTGCCCGCGCGTCACGGTGAAACCACATGGCGTGGTCAAGACTCGCCGCTTTGAGTCCCTCGGTTGCCCATGCGACTCCATGCCGGCGAAATGCGGGCTCAAAAATCGTGTAGTCGCTGGCCCACGCAATCGCGGCCCGATGAAGTGCGGGATTGTCCGGCAGTGGTGAGTGCGTGCGCATCCAAACCGACTGGCGTGCGACACGGTCACCGTGCACCACGTCATACAGGGTGCCGCCGATGTGTCGGATGTCGAACGGTCGATAGTTTGCCCAGTAATCCGCCATGGGATGGTCGAGGCGAGAGAGTTCTTCGGCCGCGCTCGGCAACTCGCTCGGGCCGGGAATGTCCTCGGGCATGTTGAGCTGGTGATCCAGACCGTTGTCTCGATCTTGAAACGACGCAATCAGGGACAAGATTGGCGCGCCCGACTGATAGGCCTGTGCTCGACGTGTCGAGAAGCTGCGTCCGTCATGAATTCGGTCAACGGCAAAGTCAATCCCGGCGCGATCGTCACCCGGTCGCAAGAAATAGGCGTGCACGGAGTGAAGCGGGCGGTCCTGCGGAACGCACAGGGTTGCCGCGAGAATCGACTGGGCGAGAACTTGACCCCCGTAGACGCGAGCTCGCGGCATGCGCAGACTCGGCGCAGAGAAGGAATCTGGCTGGTCACCCGGTACCAGCGTGAGGGCGTCCAGCATGAGCGCGACGCTATCGTGCACCAGGACCACCCCTTCGCTAGTTTGGACTCACCATGTCAGACACTCTTACTCTAGTTAGCGCACACGATGTGTCCGACCTTCACACGTTTGTGCAACGAGCTGAGCGCCTGGGATGTTCCCTCACTCGCCTCACGGTCGCCGGCTCGTTTCTCGTCGCCACGGTGTGCGTTCTCGAAAAGCAGGGCTTGCTCGACACGCACCCCAATGTTCTGGGAGCGCGCGTCATCGAAATTGAGTCACGTGACGATGCGGGAGGCGCGCATGGTGAGTTTCTCGTCGAGACGCGCGCTCTGCTCGATCGACTGGCTCGACTCTCCAGCAGCGACACACGAACGCTAGATGTGCCTCCCGCGCAACCGCGGGTTGCCTGGGCGGGAATAGCCCCACCGCGTTCCGACTGGCAACCGTGTGGCGAGGTATCGAGTGCCGAATGGGTCGCCACAGCGCGAGCCGGCATCGATGAGGTTGCCGCGGCAAATGGTCTCGGGTCGCAGATTGTCACGGAAGTGCGGCGAACCGTGTGGTCGCGCCCGCTCGTCGAACTCCCGTTCGCGGTGGCCGGGCTCGCCTTTGCAGCCTTTGGCCTGGGGTTCATCGTTGACGGAACCGACGAGATTGTGCGTCTCACCTCGCATGGCACGTGGATTCGCGCCTCGACGACACGTGGCGACGTGCTTGCGCGCGCCTAGTGCGTGCCCTCGTGCGTTACTCGTCGAGGAGTCGCGACCGATAATCTCACGGTCGATTTTGCATGGCATGCGCGGCTCGGTCGAAATAGTCGAGCATCGTCTCGCGGTAGAGCGGAGCAAGACTCAGGGAGTCGAGAGCTGCCGTCATGTGAGTCAGCCACCGCTCTCGGGCATCCGCATCAATATGAAAATCAACGTGTCGCATGCGCAATCGAGGATGACCTCGTGTTTCTTGGTACGTCGTGGGACCGCCAAAGTACTGCTCGAGAAAGAGTTGCAAACGAATGCGCGCCGGCTCGAGGTCAGCTTCGGGATACATCGGACGCATGACCGGGTCGTTCTCCACGCCGGCGTAGAACGCACGGGTCAGGGTTTCGAACGCGGCGTGGCCGCCGATTGCCTCAAACACGGTCTGTTCGCGTGGGTTGCCACCCGCAAAGGCGTCTCTAGTCATTTCGACGTTGCTGCTGTTCTGTCCCGGCATCGGTTGTCGAGCGCGAGCTCGTGTTCGAGTTCTTTCTCAACCGCCGTTGCGACACACTCGAGCGTCTCCCGCGACTGACCCGAACCACACTCGATGCGTCGATGGTTTGCGACTGGTTTCCAATGCGCAGGATTTCTCCGTTTCGCACGTACCACACCGTCCCGTCGTCACCGCGCAGTGTCGTCACGCGAATTCCCACGGATTCCACAACGCCACTCGCGAGACCCAAGTCGACAACGTCCCCCACGCCGAGCTGGTCTTCGAAGACAATCATGAGTCCGTTGATGACATCTTTGATGGTGTTTTGCGCGCCGAAACCCACGATCGCTGCGGTGATTCCGGCGCTTGCCACGAGCGCCGTGGGTGAGACGTCGAACCCGTAATAGAGCACGGCAAAGAAGGCGAAAATTCCGATCGCCCACGTGGTCAAGCCCGTCAGAATTGTGCCCATCGTGCGCGCGCGCTGAACGATGCGCGCATGGGCGGCGACACCATTCTTTGCCGACTGTCGACCATCCTGATGCTCGCGGGCCGTGCGCACCACCCGCGTGACCACGAGGTGCACAACCCACACGAGAATGGCGCGCAGGGCAATCGCAATGACCGCGATGAGAACAATGATGGCGACGCCATTCCACGGGGCACGCAGCCCGTCAAGCCAATCGATGACGGACACCCAGCCATCGCCGAGGCTCATCAGTCACGCACCGCCTCAACATAGGCGTCTGTCCGACCCGCCTCGCGGTCGCACTCCTGCGCACGCAAACTTCGTTCAATTCCGGCAAGGTTTTCGCGCACGAGGCGAACGAGGGGCGCGTCAGCATCAGGATTATCGCGAATCCATGCATGCAGACTGTCGGCGAGATACTGGTTTGCAAGCCCGCCCGGGAAGAAGTCGACAATGAGCGTCTCCGCAATGGCGTACGACCGGTTCGACCACACCTCACGCAAAGCCGCGGT
>RFQD01000045.1 GCA_009925875.1 Microbacteriaceae bacterium
GGCGTTGCCGGTCGTGATGGGTTCGAGCTCGAGTTTGTTTTCGATGCCGTGGAGACCGGCGGCGATCAGCGCAGCCACCGCGAGGTATTGGTTGACGTCACCACCGGGAACGCGTTGTTCGACGCGCATTCCGTGTCCCTTACCCACGACACGCAGTGAGCACGTGCGGTTGTCGAGACCCCATGCCACGGCAGTCGGCGCGAAGCTGCCGTCGACGTAGCGTTTGTAGGAGTTGATGTTCGGCGCGAAGAAGAGTGACATTTCGCGCATTGCGTGAATCTGACCGGCGAGAAAGTGCCGGAACAGGTCACTCATGCCGTGTTCCTTCGAGTCGTCGGCGAAAACGGCAGAGCCATCCGTTCCGCGAAGGCTGATGTGAATGTGACAGCTGTTGCCCTCACGCTCGTTGAACTTCGCCATGAAGGTGATTGCTTTGCCGTGATTTTCGGCAATCGCCTTTGCCCCACTCTTGTAGATGGAGTGGTTGTCGCAGGTGACGAGCGCGGTGTCATAGCGAAACGCGATCTCCTGCTGGCCCAGGTTGCACTCGCCTTTGACGCCCTCGCAGTACATGCCGGCCGCATCCATGCTGTTTCGAATGTCGCGCAATAGTGGCTCGACGCGCGAGGAGGCCAGCAGGTCGTAGTCGACGTTGTAGTCGGTCGAGGGACGTAGGTTGTCGTAACCCCCTTGGCCCACGCCCCGCGGTAGGTCTCATCGAAGACGATGAACTCAAGCTCGGTACCCACGTACGGCACGAGTCCGTGTTCGGCGAGGCGCGCGATTTGGCGACGCAGGATTTCTCGTGGTGACTGTGCCACGGGTGTGTGGTCGAGCCAGGTGAGATCGGCGGTGACCAGTGCGGTGCCGGGGAGCCAGGGTGCGAGGCGGAGAGTGCTCATGTCAGGCATCATCGCCATGTCGCCGTATCCGCGTTCCCAACTCGAGATCTGGTATCCGTCAACGGTGTTCATATCGACATCAACGGCGAGCAGGTAGTTGCAGCATTCAGCGCCGTGCGACATGGCATCTTCGAGAAATAGGCGAGCGGAAACGCGCTTTCCGACGAGTCGACCCTGCATGTCGGTGAACGCCACGATGACCGTGTCAATGTCTCCGCGCTCGACGAGCTGTGTCAGTGCATCGGGGGTGAGGTATCCGGATTCGCGAGTCATGGTCACTCCGTTGTGAAATGTCTAATGGTAGGAATTCCCACCATTAGAACACACAACCCGCGCAAAGTCTCCGGTCTTTTTGAAGGTGAATGGGCGACCCGCGTCACAAAGATTTAACACAAAGGTAGTTCCCAAACATCATTCGCCCGCCCTATAGTCAAGCCCAACGGACTGTTCAACGGTGATCAGTCCTGCTTGCATGGGCGCACCACTGCAGCTCCTTTCGTGAAGAGATAAGGAAACTTTGATGTCAAAAGACACTCTCAAAGTCTCGGGCGTGAAATACACCACGGCCGAGAAAGGGTATTTCGAAAAACGATCGTTGAAACGTTCGGCCGGAATCTGGGGCCTGTGGGGTCTTGCGATTGCCGCGGTCATCTCGGGAGACTTCTCGGGCTGGAACTTCGGCATCGATTTCGCTGGTTTTGGCGGAATGACGATCGCCTTTGTGCTCGTCGTCATCATGTATTACGCCCTGATTTACAGCATCGGAGAAATGGCCTCGGCGATGCCGCACACGGGAGGGGCCTACTCGTTCGCGCGCGCGGCCATGGGTCCGTGGGGCGGTTTCGTGACAGGTGTCGCCGAAACTATCGAGTACGTGGCGACCACCGCGGTGGTTGTCTTCTTCTCGGCCTCCTACGCGGACAGCATCTTTGTCACGCTCCTCAACCTTCCCGAGGGGGAGCACGCCCTCCCCATGTGGGCGTGGTACCTGATTCTCTACGTCGTGTTTATTGCCGTCAACGCTGCCGGCGCATCCATTTCGTTCAAGTTCGCCATCGGGGTGTCATTCATCTCCATCGCGATCCTTGCGGTGTTCTTCGTGATGGCCGTGTTCTCCGGTCAGTTCAGCTTTGACAAGCTCTGGGACATTCCGGCTGACGCGGGACAGTCAACGTTCCTCCCGCACGGTGTCACCCCAATTCTGTTCGCGCTTCCGTTTGCCATGTGGTTCTTCCTCGGAATCGAAGAGCTCCCGCTGGCTGCTGAAGAATCTCACAACCCCGCCAAGGACATTCCCAAGGCCGGTCGCGTGGCGATGCTGACCTTGTTCATCGCGGCCATTCTCGTGCTCTTCCTGAACACGGGTGTCGTGGGTGCAGCGGCAACGGGAACGGCGGGCGAGCCACTGCTCGACGGATTCCGTGCCATCGTGGGAGACACCGCCGCCGCGGTTCTCGCGCTCGCCGCCTTGATCGGTTTGTTGGCCTCGTTGCAGGGCATCATGTTCGCCTACGGACGCAACATGTACTCGCTCTCCCGCGCCGGCTACTACCCGAAGTTCTTCTCATTGACCGGTCGCACCCAAACACCGTGGGTATCGCTGGTCATCGGTGCTGCGCTGGGATTCATCGCACTCGTCGTCGTGGACTACCTCGTTTCGCTCGACCCCGAAGGTGCGGGCGCAACGGGTGGAGCGATCGTGCTGAACATCGCCGTGTGGGGCGCGGTCATCGCGTACATCATGCAGATGGTGTCGTTCATCATTCTGCGCAGCAAGTTCAAGAACGCCGCACGTCCCTACAAGAGCCCGTGGGGAGTTCCCGGAGCCATCATCGCCGCGCTGATCTCGCTCCTGATCTTCGTCGGGTTCTTGCTCAACCCCACGTTCACACCGGCCATCATCGCGATCGCCGTCGTGTACGCGGTGCTGCTCCTCGGATTCGCCATCTACGGGCGCACCCGCCTCGTGCTCTCGCCCGAGGAAGAATACGCGCTGTCCGGTGGCAAGCACGGTGACCCGCAAAAGGAAGCGCTCGGCGGCAAGGTCGAGCAGGAAATCCTGGCGCAGGACGGCGTAGACAGCTAACCCGCGCAACCACGCACAACCCGCGACGTGACTCACGTCGCACACGAGGGTCGACCCGGCAACGAGTCGACCCTCGTCGTTTGTACCCGGACGATATCGCTCGAAACCCGTAGGCTGAGCACATGTCCACATTGAGGTCGGCACAGGATGCGCTCGAGCTTGTCTCTCGCCTGCGCACCTCTTTCGAAACCGGGTTTACGCGCTCACGAGACTGGCGCACGACACAGTTGCGCGCCCTGCGGCGCATGATTATCGAACACGAGCAGGACATCGAAGCCGCGTTGATGGCCGACCTCGGAAAGCCGGCCGTCGAAGCCCAAATCACGGAAATCGGATTCGTTCTCGGGGAGATTGACCATACGCTGACGCACCTCGCACGGTGGATGAAACCGCAGCGCGTACGCGTGCCCGCAGCTTTGGTGCCCGCCTCGGCCCGCGTTGTCAGTGAACCGCTCGGTGTTGCGCTGATCATTGCGCCGTGGAATTACCCGTTTCAGCTCGCCATTGCACCGCTCATCGGCGCGCTCGCGGCCGGATGTGCGGTCGTCGTCAAACCCAGTGAGATATCCGGGGCAACGTCGAACCTGTTGGCGCGACTCGTGGCGGAATATCTTGATCCCCGGGCCTGCGCGGTAGTCGAGGGAGCTGCCGCCGAGACGCGGTGGCTGCTCGAAGCGCGGTGGGACCACATCCTCTACACCGGAAATGAGCGTGTCGCCCGGGTGATTGCCGAAGCCGCCGCCAAACACCTCACGCCGACCACCCTCGAACTGGGGGGAAAGTCACCCACATTTGTCGACGAGACGACGGATATGCGCGCCGCGGCGACCCGTATTGTCTGGGGCAAATTCGTGAACGCCGGTCAGACGTGTGTTGCACCCGATTATGTGCTCGTGACGCCGGTGGCGCGCCCCCTCCTCGAGCGCGCGCTCACCGACGCAGTGGAGGCCATGTTTGGATCAGATCCCGAGGTCTCGCCCAGCTACGCACGAATCATTAACGACACACATTTCGATCGACTGACGGCCCTCCTTGGCACGGGACGAAGTCTGCTCGGTGGCAAGCTCGACAAGAAATCACGCTATTTTCCGCCGACGATTCTGGCGGATGAATCGGCCGGCTCGCCGGTCATGCGAGACGAAATTTTTGGTCCGATCTTGCCGATGATTGAGGTTGCCACCCACGTGGACGCCATCGCGTTTATCAATGCGCGGCCCAAGCCTCTCGCGCTGTACGTCTTCAGTGAGACGGCACGTGTGCGTCGCGATTTCACCGAGCAGACAAGCTCGGGAGCGTTGGGTTTCAACGTGCCGCTAGCGCACATGTCGGTGCATGACTTGCCGTTTGGTGGCGTCGGCATGAGTGGCTCGGGTGCCTACCACGGTAAGCGTTCGTTCGAGATCTTCAGTCACGCGAAAGCCGTGCTGAGCAAGCCGCTGCGCCCGGAAACTCTCGGCGTCATTTTCCCACCGTATTCGCGTCGCAAGGCGTCCCTCGTCACCGGGGCATTGCGCAAGTTGAGTTAGGAGTCACCATGACGGACCTGCCCTCGTTTGGCGGAACTCCGCCCACCGGCGCCATCGATGCGATCGGCAACTTTGCCGGAAACGCGCAGACCATCTCGTTCAGTGGCGCTACGCGACGCGAAAAGGATTCGCTGGGCGAGGTCAGCGTCCCCGCGGAAGCGTACTGGGGGGTGCACACGTTTCGTGCTCTCGAGAATTTCCCGATTGCGCGACGGCCGATCAGCACCTTTCCGGAACTCATCGTCGCCCTTGCGCAGGTGAAGCAGGCTGCGGCCCGCGCGAACGCGGAAATCGGGGCACTTGATGTCGACAAAGCCGCCGTCATCGAGGCGGTCTGTCAAGAAATCATTGACGGAAAATGGCACGACCAATTCGTTGTTGGAATCATTCAGGGGGGTGCGGGTACGTCGACGAACATGAATGCGAACGAGGTCATTGCCAACATTGCGCTCGAGAAAATGGGTTTCGCCAAAGGCGACTACGACCGGCTGCATCCCATCGACGACGTGAATCGTTCCCAGTCGACGAACGACGTGTATCCGACCGCCGTCAAAATTGCCATTTCCCACGCTCTTGCGGGCATGATTTCTGAACTGGCCTTGTTGCGCGACGCCTTTGCCGCCAAGGGAGTCGAATTTAGAGAGATACTGAAGGTGGGTCGAACCCAGCTTCAGGATGCGGTGCCGATGACTCTGGGGCAAGAATTCAACGGGTTTGCCACCACGCTGGGCGAGGACGTCGATCGTCTCAATGACACGTTATGGATTCTCGCCGAAGTGAACATGGGCGCCACGGCGATCGGAACCGGCATCACCGCAGATCCGGGATACGCGCCGGCGGTTGTGCGTCACCTGCGGGACACCACGGGACTCGACATTGAAGGCGCACCCGACCTGATCGAGGCAACGAGTGATGCCGGAGGATTCATGTCGTTCAGTGGCGCGTTGAAGCGATCCGCGATCAAACTCAGCAAGATTTGCAATGACTTGCGCCTGCTGTCATCCGGCCCGCAAGCCGGCTTCGGCGAAATCAACTTGCCGGCCCGGCAGGCGGGCTCGTCCATCATGCCCGGCAAAGTGAATCCGGTGATTCCGGAGGCCGTCAGTCAAGTTGCGTATTACATCGCCGGAACCGATGTGACGGTGACCATGGCGGCCGAAGCGGGACAGCTGCAACTCAACGCGTTTGAACCCGTCATCGCGGCGTCGCTTCTCACCAGTATTAGTTGGATGCGCCAGGCCTGCTGGACTCTGCGAATCAACTGCGTGAACGGAATCACGGCCAACGTCGAACGACTTGAGTCAATGGTCGCTTCGAGCGTCGGTGTGATCACCGCGCTCATCCCGTTCATCGGTTACGGTCCCGCGTCGGAACTCGCCAAGCAGGCACTCAAGACTGGTCGCCCGGTCGCCGATCTCGTTGTCGAAGCGGGATTGATGAGCCGTGACGACGTGATGCGTGAGATGTCGCCGGCGAAACTCTCGGGAATGAACGAGTCGAACTAGAGCGGGAGCAGGGCGTGCACCGCGCGTCCCGCGAGAGCAGCCCGACCGCCGAGCGCCTCGAGCTCGAGGATGACGGCGATGCCGGCGACCGACCATCCGGCGCGCTCCAAGAGCGTCACGGAGGCGTTAATGGTTCCACCCGTGGCGAGCACATCGTCAAGCACGAGCACGCGAGATCCGGGTGGCAGGCTGTCGGGATTCACTTGGAAACTCGCCGTGCCGTACTCGAGTCGGTAGGTTTCGGTGAGAACGTGACCCGGCAACTTGCCGGCTTTGCGCACGGGGACAACGCCCACGCCCGCATCGATGGCCGCCGCGGCCGCGAGCAGAAAACCGCGCGCTTCGAGGCCCGCGATGGCGTCGAAATGGCCGATGAAGGGCTGTACGAGGGCATCCACCACGGTTCGAAAAGATTCACCGTGCGCAAAGACGGGTGTGAGGTCTCGAAACAGGATTCCCGGCTCCGGAAAGTCGGGCACCGTCAGCATTCGCTCGTGGAGCAGCGTCTCGATGTCGGTCACGCTGCGAGCCTATCGCCCGCGAACTACCAGTCATTGGAAATTCGAGTGTGCCTCACGAACTCCTCGGCGCACTACCCTTGTCAGGTGCGTTTCCTCCACCTCGTTCAGTCCGGCTCGTCGCAACCTCAGCTGGCGATTGACGCGACCGGTGGTGCGTTATTACTTGCTGATGTGATGGATGAGGCGCCGCGCGACCTGCAAGAGCTCTTGGAGCGCGGCCCCGAAGAGACGCGGCGCGTGCGCGACATTGGCACACAGGTCCTGCGGTCGGGAGCCACGGTCACTCCTCGCGCAGAATTCTCGCTCGCCCCCGCGGTGCTTCGTCCGCCGGCCATCATCGCCATCGGGTTGAACTACGTGGAACACGCGGAGGAACTCGGCCTGAATATTCACGCGGATCCCACGGTGTTTCCCCTGCTCGCCAACTCGTTGGCGGCCGATGGCGACACGCTGACCTGGTCGCGCGCGCTCACCACGCAACTGGACTTCGAATGTGAACTCGGCGTGGTGATTGGAACACGCGCGCGTGACGTCAGCGTCGACGACGCGCTTCATCATGTGTTCGGCTACACGGTGGTCAACGACATCACCGCCCGCGACATCCAATTTCGCGAACAGCAGTGGAGTCGCTGCAAATCGTTCGACGGCTTCACGCCGGTCGGGCCGGTGGTCGTCACTCGCGATGAAATTGCGGACCCACAGGCACTGCACCTCATGACCACCGTCAATGGCGAGATCATGCAGGACTCGTCGACGCGCAACATGATCCGGTCGGTTGCCGAGCTCATCGCCTATTTGTCCCGCCATGCCACGCTGTTGCCCGGAACACTCATATCTACCGGAACCCCGTCGGGTGCGGGCGTCTCGCGCAACCCGCAGGTATTGCTCGGAGATGGTGACACGGTCGTCGTGAGCATCGAACAACTCGGAGCTGTCACGACGCACTGTAAGGAGACGGCATGACTGTACCCACGCGCACCGCACACGACGGAGTGACCCTTCCCCTCATCGGTCTGGGCACGTATGGATTGAACGGCGACGAGGGCGTGGCCGCCATGCGCGGTGCCATCGAAAGTGGATATCGACTCATCGACACCGCCGTCAACTATGGGAACGAAGAAGCGGTGGGGGAGGTGATTCGCCAGTCGCCTGTTCCGCGCGAGGAACTCATCATTGCGACGAAGCTACCGGGCCGGCATCACGGTTTTGATGAAACGATGGCCTCGTTCGAAGAGTCCCGTCGCCGACTCGGAGTCGACCGAATCGATCTCTACCTGATTCATTGGCCCAACCCGAGCGTGAACCGCTACGTCGACTCGTGGCAGGCCATGATCGAATTAGTTGCGGATGGTCTCGTCGGGTCCATCGGCGTGTGCAACTTCACACAGGCGATGCTGGAACGCCTCGGCTCCAGCACGGGTGTGTTGCCGAGTGTCAATCAAGTGGAATTGCATCCCTATTTTTCTCAGGGACCGCTGCGCGAGTTTCATGAGGCTCACGGTATTCTCACGCAAGCGTGGAGTCCGCTCGGGCGCAAAAGCGATCTGCTCGACCACCCCGTGCTCGCCGACATCGCGTCGACGCACGGAGTATCAGTCACACAGGTCGTACTGCGTTGGCACGTGCAACAGGGAATTGTGGCCATCCCGAAATCCGGCGATGCGGAACGTCAGCGGCAAAACCTGGCTGTGTTCGACTTTGCTCTCAGCGACGCAGACATGGAGCGTATCGGGAGTCTCGAGCGCGGTCGCATCTGGGGCGCCGATCCCGACACGCACGAGGAAATGTAGACACTCACCTCGAGGGAGAGGTCGACGACGCGCGCGGTCGGACTTTCTTCACGACGGTCACCGTGACGGCCGCCACCGCCCCGACCAGGGGAAACTGTCCACCACGAAAGCGACCATCGCGCAATGATTCGGGTTGCGGCAATCATGCCCAAAACATAGATGCACACCATCCCGCTCACCTGAAACGTCAGCAGCGTATCGACTCGAAAATCTTGAGCAGCCATGATTCCGATGGAGGCGCTGGAAATCACGAACATCACGAGCAAGCTGCGTCGAGGCACGGCATCGGGTTCTGATCCTCGCGCGAGGAAGCGGGGAAGGTCGCCGTCACGCCCGAGTGCGGCACCCAACTTTCCGGCGCCGGCAAAGTAGGAGTTGACCACACCAAAACTCATGACCGCGGCGATGACGGCTATGACGGATGCGCCCACGCCCGGCGCTGCCACGTCAATCAGGCTCATCAGCGGAACGCGCCCGGCACCGGCATCACTTCCGAGGACACCGACGGTCACCCACTGTGTTGCAAGATAGGCGCTCCCGCATAAGGTGAGGGCAACTACCGTCGCAATCGGGATGATCCGGCGCGGGTTTCTGAACTCCGCGGCGATGTGCGTTCCGACTTCCCAACCCGCAAAGGCCCACATAAGAAGCAACATGGCTTGTCCAACTCCGACGATGCCGTGCGGGAGGAAGGGCTCGAAATTGTCGCTGCGCACGGCCGGAGAACCCAAGGACACCACCATGATGACCACGATGAGTAGGAGCGCGGTGAGAACCAATTGCACCCACCCGGCCGTGCGCACACCGAGAAGGTTGAGAGCAAATGGTGTGAG
>RFQD01000046.1 GCA_009925875.1 Microbacteriaceae bacterium
CGGACTTCTCGACCGACTTTTTCTGGACGAGAAACGTCTGACATCCATCGCGGCCGCTGTTCGGCAGATCGTCACGCTGACTGACCCCGTCGGTCAGGTCGTTCGTGGAAATGATATGCCCAACGGCATTCACCTCGTTGAAGTCCGAGTCCCATTCGGCGTCGTGGGTGCTATTTACGAGGCTCGCCCGAATGTGACCGTCGATATTGCCGCCATCGCCTTGAAGAGTGGTAACGCCACGGTTCTGCGTGGCGGAAGCGCGGCAGAAAACTCCAACCGCGTTTTGGTGTCTCTGATTCAGGATGCGCTGGCTTCCGTCGACCTTCCGCGCCTCACGGTGCAGACAATCGACCCGTTTGGGCGATCGGGAGCAACCGAGCTCATGACGGCTCGCGGTCTTGTCGACGTGCTCATCCCGCGCGGATCACAGAGTCTTATCGACTCGGTCGTGCTCGAATCCAAGGTTCCCGTCATCGAGACGGGTGCCGGCGTCGTGCACTTGGTAATCGATGAGTCGGCGCCGCTCGACTGGGCCGTTGACATTGCCCACAACTCCAAGGTGCAACGTCCGAGTGTGTGTAATGCGCTGGAGACGATTCTGGTGCTCCGTGGTGCGGCGCAGCGTGTGCTTCCCGCTGTGTGCGACCGTCTGGCGCAATCTGGCGTGATTATTCACGGAGATGAGTCCACCCGCACTATCTGGCCGGACGCGATTCCCGCCACCGAGGAGGATTGGGCGACTGAGCACATGTCGCTCGAGCTGTCGATCAAGGTTGTTGATTCTCTGGACGAGGCTCTCGAACACATCCGCATGTATGGAACTCACCACACCGATTCGATCATTACGAACGATGTGGCGAATGCCGAAAGATTTCTCGCCGAGGTTGATTCCGCCGTCGTCATGGTCAACGCATCCACGCGTTTCACCGATGGGGGAGAGTTCGGGTTTGGCGCGGAGGTCGGTATTTCGACGCAAAAACTTCACGCGCGAGGACCCATGGGATTGCCTGAGCTGACGAGCACGAAGTGGCTTGTTCGCGGCGCAGGCCAAATTCGGCAGTAGAATCGGGGCATGAACGTCATCGCCACGATTGCTGCCGAAGAAACTCTGAATCCCCTCTGGGCGCCGAGCTGGGTCTTTGGCGTTGTGCCGCTGGTCGCTTTTTTCCTCCTGGGATTTGTCGTTTTCACCTACCGTGATGTGGCCAATCGTCACAGCAACAAGAGCGATAACAGCCACGGAGGACACCACTAGGTCGGTCAAGCCGAAAGGACCTCGCAGTGGCCGTCGAAGAGAAATTGGCGAAAGTCGGTGTCTTTGGCGGAACCTTTGACCCCCCTCATCTCGCGCATTTGATTGTCGCGAGCGAGGTGCACGCCGCACTCGATCTCGACACCGTTGTGTTTGTTCCCGCGGGAGACCCCTGGCAGAAACATGCCGAGGCAACTCCGGAGCACAGATTTGCCATGACCGAGCTCGCCATTGCGGGCGATGCTCGTTTTCGGGCATCCCGCAGTGATATCGACCGCTCAGGTCCCACGTACATGGTCGATACGTTGACCGTTCTCGCCCGCGAGTTCGCCGGTTCGAAGGTGTTCTGCATTCTCGGTTCCGACGCCATTGCGGGTATGCACACGTGGCACGAGTCGCCGTCATTGGCCGGGCTTGCAACCTTTGTGGGCGTGGGGCGACCCGGTCACACCCTCAATCAGCCGTCTCTCATGGGACTCGACGTAGAATTTGTGGAAGTTCCACTTGTAGAGATTTCTTCGACGGATATTCGTCGGAGAGTTTCTGAGAATCAATCCATCCGATATTTGTTGCCAGACTCGGTCGCGAACTACATCGCGACCCACAACCTGTACGGGAGTTCGTCGTGAGTAACACCGCAGGAGAGTCCGGCGCGTTGAACGCGTTCGGCGACCTGTCGCGGCGCGCTCGACGTGAACTCGAAGAATCGGGCGTTAACCCTGAGGATGCTCGCGACCAGCTTCTCGCGACCGGATCGATTCGACTTCCCACCGGATCGATTCTCACAAACGGCGCGGGCCTGATGTCGGCGTCAGCCGGTGGTGTCATCGACGATTCGGCGTCCGCCGGCGCTCACGACACGTCGGGCCTGAGTCGACGAGAGCTCCGGGCGTTGCAAGAACGAACAGGCCAGGTGGCCACGCCACTGTCGCAGCCTGTGGGGCGAACCGAACCCGCGCGTTTCTCGCTTCCGACCGCTCCGGGAGCGCCGTCGTCTGACCTGGCGTTCGGTCTCTCTCCCGCACTGTCGGACAACTCGGTTCCTGTCGAAAACGTGATTCGCCACACGACCACGCCGCTCGATGACATGATCTCGCAGCAGGCGTTGACTCCAGCGAGCCAACCGGGCGCGGAACCCTTTGGCTTATCCACGCAGTCAACCGGAGTTATTTCAACGACGAGCCACGCGCTCATCATCCCGTCGCCACCAGATCCGCTGTCTGGTCCGATTGTTTCGCTCGATCAGACGGGCGAAGTACTTCTCACGGGCCAGATTGTGTTACCGGCGAGCATCGGGTCGACGGGCGCCGACTCGGGCCGTCTTGACTTGTCGGAAGTTGACGTTATTGACTACGGCAGCGAAATTGCTCCGAGTCAAGACCTTGCTCCAGTGCGCGCCACCAGTGCCGTGAGCGCAACCGTTACGCGAGGGGGCGCCGTGACGTCGCCAATCAAATCTCGCGACCGTGTTCCCCTTGCGTTGACGGTCACGGCAACGTTTTTGGCCGTCGCAGTTGTCGGTCTTTTCGTCGCTGGTTACCTCTTGGGAGTCTTCTAAATGGCCGCATCCGCCCACGCGTTAGAGATTCTCGACATTGCGGTTGCAGCGGCTGATTCCAAGGGCGGTGAAGACATCGTGGCGCTCGACGTCACCGAGCCATTGCCATTGACAGACATCTTCCTCATTGTCACGGGTCGCAACGAGCGCAATGTCGTGGCGATTGCAGGTGAGATTGAAGACAAGTTGATTGAACGTGGCACCAAACCACTCCGGCGCGAGGGCCGAGCAGAGGGGCGCTGGGTCTTGCTTGATTTCGGCGATCTCGTTGTCCACGTCTTTCACGAGGAAGAGCGCATGTATTACGGGCTCGAGCGACTCTGGAAAGACTGTCCGGTCCTTCCCGTTACGGTGGCCGGGGTCGATTTAGCCGCAACTGAGTGATGTAGTAACCTTGTGCAGTTGGTTCGCACGAACCGCACGGGTCTGTGGCGCAGCTGGTAGCGCACCTGCATGGCATGCAGGGGGTCAGGGGTTCGAGTCCCCTCAGATCCACAAATCCGAAATGCCGCTCACGCCGAGCGGCATTTCGTTTTTACGCGGGGCAGTAGTGGCGTCGACGGGCGATATTGCGTCATCTCGCTGATACGCTGAAGCGACCTTTTTCCCCACACGTCAAGGAGTAGTCATGTCCGCAAACACGAGTCCCCAGAGCTGGGTTGTCACGCTCATCCTCTGTATTTTCCTCGGCGTGCTGGGGATTCACCGGTTCTACGTGGGTAAGGTCGGCACGGGCATCTTGATGTTGCTGACTGGTGGTGTGTTCGGCATCCTGTGGATTATCGACCTCATCATGATTCTGATCGGATCGTTTACCGACAAGAGCGGCCGTTTCGTTAAGCCGTAGTGTGTGGGGCCGCGCGAGATGACGGGGCTCATCACGCTCGCACTCGATGCGGGTCAAACAGGCATACGAACGCTTCTGCAGCGCGATGGTTCGCGCATCGATGGTCATTATCCGGGTCTGCGCACCGACACAGAGCTGTTTTCGCAACTGGTGACGGTGATTGTGGATGCGCTGTCCGCACACACCGACACGGTGACGCTGTCGGTCGGCATGACGGGGCTCACGGCCGCGAATAGCAAACCGGCCGAGTTGCTCGCTCTGTTACCCGGGCAGGTCGATCGCGTGCTTCTCGCGCATGATTCCGTGACCGGGTTCCTCGGCAGCATCGGACTGGGCGAGGGCGTCATGACTGCGGTGGGTACGGGAGTTGTCACATTCGGTGTGGGCTCATCGGCTGTTGCGCGCGTCGACGGTTGGGGCAATCTCATTGGCGATGCCGGATCGGCCTATTGGATTGGCCGTGCCGGACTGGAGTCAGGAATGCGGGCGTACGACGGTCGACTCGAATCGCCGGCGTTGCTTTCCCTCGTGACGGACAATTTTTCTCACCCCGACGAGGCGTACATCGAGTTGCAGACCAGCCCCAATCGCGTCGCTCGCATTGCTGAGTTTGCGCGAGACGTCATCGAGATGGCGGCGGTCGATGCTCACGCTGCCAACATTGTGCGTAGTGCCAGTCGCGAGCTCGCCGTTTCTGCTGTCGCGGCTGCGCGCCGAGTCGGACTCCTCGAGGCTGTTGCCGATAGAACTGCCCCGCGATTTAGCTGGACGGGCAACGTCATGAAGTCTGACCTGTTGCGCGAGACCTTTATCGCCGAAGTTCTCCGTGCTGTTCCCGACGCTGTGCTTGCGGCACCGGACGGGGAACCAATCGACGGGGTGGCTTTGCTCGAGCACGTACCTCATGATTCGCCCTTGCACGCAGCAATTCACGAGGCACGGCGATAACTACACCAGGTCGCGCCAGTCTCGCTCGGGCTCGTCAAGCGCGCGCGGAGGAGGCTCGGGGTCACCCCAACCAAAACCGTCTTCGCCGACAACGTCAATCGGCAGGGTGATGGACGATGTCGGAGGAAGCACGATGACGTCTTCGTCGCGGCGGTACTTCAATACGTTCTCGACATAGTCGCGCACGGCTTCGTTGAGTGGAACATCCCGATTCTGTTCCTCGCACATGTACCAACGGTGTTCGAGCACTTGGTGAAAAACCTCGGCGGGTTCGAGTTTGCTTTCGTATTCGGCAGGGACGGAGCGAATCACCGGCTCATACACGCGCGTCAGCCACAGATGCGCTTTCATTTCATCGTCGAGGTCGGGAATCTGCACGGTCGCGGAGTACCGATCAAGGTCGTTGAGCAGTCGGCGAGCCTGGTTTTCTTGCGTGTCGAGTCCGGTCAGGCGAAGGAGGCGACGGGCGTGATGTCCGGCGTCCACCACTTTGGGTTGAATGCGCACGGTTGTGCCGGTGTCGGTGGTCTGGATGTCGAGCTCACCTATGTCGAATCCGAGTGTGTTGAGGCGCTCAACTCGTTTGTTGATCCGCCACAGTTCTTTCTCATCGACCAGCTCCGGATCATTCAATTCGTGCCAGAGTCCGTCGTACACCTGGAGAATGCGGTCGGCAACGTCCACGGGGTCAATCGTGGGGTCGATGCGGCCGCCCGCGTGCAGGTCCATCAGCTCCCCTGCGATGTTGATTCGCGCGATGTCGAGGTCGTGCGCGCGCTGCCCGTCGGTGAGCGATTGTGGGTAGAGCCGCCCCGTTTCGGCGTCGACGAGATACGCGGCGAATGACCCGGCGTCGCGCCGGAAGAGCGTGTTGCTGAGTGAGACGTCACCCCAGAAGAACCCGATGGTGTGCAGGCGCACCAAGAGGAGTGCGAGCGCATCCACAAGTCTCTTTGCGGTGTCGGGTCGCAGGGTTGTTGAGTAGAGCCCCCGAAAAGGAATGGAGTACTTGAGGTGTCGAGTGACCAGCGCCGCCGGCAATTCGTTGTCTTCGGTATCGCGCCGATTGGTGATGACGGCGATCGGCTTGACACACGGGACTTTGAGCCTGCGTAAATCGCGCAACATTTCGTATTCGGCCGCGGCCAGCTCTGGCGTGGTCTCTTTGATGGCGATGACGTGCTCGCCCAGTTGAACGAAACGCACGATGTGGCGAGAAATACCTTTCGGCAGACTCGTGGTGACATCATCGGGCCAGTCGAGCAGGGGAAGCTGCCACGGTAATGACAGAATCTCCGGCTCGACGGAGGCCGCGGTGATGCTCAGTGCACTTGGCACGCGCGCTGAGGCCGACTAGTCGACGACAGGCTTCGACAGCCGCTGTTCGGTCTTTGCATCGAACACGTGAACGTGCTTCGGTGTGGGAGCGACGGTGATTTTGTCACCACGGAGCGGGTGATTGCGACCATCGACACGCACAACGATGGCGTGTTCTTTTCCACCAATGGTGGAGTGTCCGTAGAGGTAGCCATCGGCTCCGAGCTCTTCGACCACATCCACTTCGACGTCGAGACCCTTGCCCTGCGTGACTTCGAAATCTTCGGGACGCACGCCGACGGTGACGGTCTTGCCCTTACCGTGATCGAGGACCTCTTTGCCTACCTTGATGACATCGTTACCGATTTCCACGCCCTCGGCGGTGAGAGTTGCCGGGAAAATGTTCATGGCGGGTGAACCGATGAATCCGGCGACGAATACGTTCGTGGGGTTTTCGTAGAGGTCACGCGGGGTGCCCACTTGCTGCAAGACACCGTCTTTCAACACAACGATTCGGTCGCCCATGGTGAGCGCCTCGGTCTGGTCGTGCGTGACGTAGACGGTCGTGACGCCGAGTCGACGCTGCAGCGACGCGATCTGTGTGCGAGTCTGCACGCGGAGCTTGGCGTCGAGGTTCGAGAGCGGTTCATCCATCAAGAAAACCTGGGGCTGACGCACAATGGCGCGGCCCATGGCAACGCGCTGACGCTGACCGCCCGAAAGAGCCTTGGGCTTGCGGTCGAGGTACGGTTCAAGGTCGAGCAATTTGGCTGCTTCGAGAACACGGGCGGCCCGCTCCTCCTTCGCAACACCGGCAATCTTCAACGCGAAGCCCATGTTTTCGGCAACCGTCATGTGCGGGTAGAGCGCGTAGTTCTGGAAGACCATGGCAATGTCGCGGTCTTTCGGCGGAATGTTCGTGACATCGCGGTCACCGATCAGAATCCGCCCCGCGTTGACCTCTTCCAGGCCGGCGAGCATGCGCAACGTGGTGGACTTTCCGCAACCGGACGGCCCGACGAGAACGAGGAACTCGCCGTCTTTGACCTGCAGGTTGATTTTGTCGACGGCGGCCCGAGAAGTTCCCGGATACAGCCGGGTGGCGTTGTCGAATGTTACTGATGCCATGGTGATTTCTCCTTCACCGGCAGGTACGTGCCGGACGATCCGTAGTGAATGAAGACGACGTCGAAAAGTGACGTCGACCCGTAAAGTATTCCACGTTCCCGGGAATACTGAACGATGAGTTGTGGTTCGTCACAGTGAACGAATAGAGGATGCTCATGACCGATAACCCCTTTGCTGACGTCGAGTTCGGTCTCGACACTTTTGGCGATGCCACGGTGGATGCGGCGGGAACGCCGTTGTCGCACGCGCAAGTCTTACGCAACGTGGTTGACGAAGCCGTGCTCGCCGATGAGCTGGGCATTGACTTCATTGGTATCGGGGAGCACCACCGCAAGGATTTCGCCGTGTCGGCGCCCGAAGTGGTGCTCGCGGCCATCGCCTCGCGCACCTCGCGCATCCGGCTGGGTTCGGCCGTGACGGTGTTGAGCTCCGACGACCCCATCCGCGTGTATCAGCGTTTCTCGACGCTCGACGCCGTCTCGAACGGGCGTGCCGAGGTGATTTTGGGACGCGGATCATTCACGGAGTCGTTTCCTCTGTTTGGCTTCAATCTGGCCGATTACGAATCGCTGTTTGAAGAGAAGCTTGATTTGCTCTCGGAAATCATCACGGAGAAGCCGGTCACGTGGGAGGGTTCGTTCCGCCCGGCGTTGAAGAACCAGGCAATTTTTCCTCCCATTGAGCACGGCACCCTGAAGGCATGGATTGGTGTGGGCGGTAGCCCGCAGTCCGTCGTGCGTGCCGCACATTACGGATTGCCGCTCATGCTCGCGATCATCGGCGGTAGCCCCTTACGTTTCAAGCCGTACGTCGACCTCTATCACGAGGCACTCGAGAAGATGGGTAAGCCGACTCTTCCCGTTGGCGAACACTCGCCCGGCTTCATTGCCGCCACGGACGAGGAGGCGCGAGAAACGGTCTGGCCGCACTACCAGCGCATGCACGCGAGTATTGGTCGTGAGCGCGGATGGCCACCCCTGCAGCGTGGCCAGTTCGACATGGAGTGTGGCCCGGATGGCGCGCTCTTTGTGGGATCCCCGGAGACGGTCGCACGCAAGCTGGCCAAAACGGTTGCCGGTTTGGGTCTTGGTCGCTTTGATTTGAAGTACAGCCTCGGTTCGCTGAGCCACGAAAACCTGATGGAGTGCATCCGTCTGTATGGAACCGAGGTCATTCCCCGCACGCGCGAACTTTTGGCTGTCGAATACGCACCTGCTCTCGCGTAATGTGAGCGCATGGCGCGATTACTTCGGCGGTCCGCAGTGGTCACGCTGTGCGCCGTTGTTGCGCTCGTGTGTGTGTTTGTTGTGACGGCTGCGGCGCCGGTGCGTCTGACGAATGGCCCTGTTGCAACGAACACGGCCACGCCAACCGAGGTTGTTGCGCAGCCGATCGATCCAATTCGGGCGTGGTCGGAATTGAGACTCGCGGAGATGACTCCCGACGAGAAGGTGCGGAGCTTGCTGGTCATTCACGTCCCGGGTATCAACCCTGAGGGGATGCGCGCCGCCGTCGACTCTGTGGCGTCGGGTGGAGCCGGTGTGGGTGGTCTGATCCTGATGCGCGACAACATTCCCGGCTCTCCCGAGGAGCTCGCCAGTCTGACGGCGTACGCGGAAGCCGACCCGGCGTTACCGCCCATCGTTGCGATTGACGAAGAAGGGGGAGATGTTGTTCGACTGCCGTACGACGATTTTGCCGGGGCGGATTCTCTGCGCGCGGCCGATGCCGCGGAAACGGCGACCGCGTTTGCGGGCCGAGCCGCGTTGCTTGCTTCGGTGGGGGTGAACCTCAACTTTGGTCTCGTCGCCGACGTCACATCTGACCCGGGTTCCTTCATCTATTGGCGCACCTTTGGTGATGATCCGGCGTCGGCGGCGC
>RFQD01000047.1 GCA_009925875.1 Microbacteriaceae bacterium
GTGTTGTCAACGCCGCGCGAAACCCCTCTTCGTGCGTTCCACCCTCGTGCGTGTTGATGGTGTTTGCATACGTGTGAACACTCTCGGTATAGGCGGTCGTCCACTGCATCGCCACTTCAAGGGCAATTTTTCGATCCGTGTCTTCCGACTCGAAAGAGATGATTTCGTCGTGCACGATATCCGTCTTTTTCGCGGAATTGAGATATTCGACGTAATCAACCAGTCCATTGGAGTACAGGTATTCAATTCCGGTCGACTGATCCGGGGATGCGGTCGGTCGCTCATCCTTCAACGAAATAGCAAGGCCTTTGTTGAGGAAGGTCATTTGCTGAAAACGTTGGCGCAAAGTTTCAAAGTTAAAGTCAACCGTTTCAAAGATTTCCGCGTTGGGTCGAAATGTGATTGTCGTTCCAGTCCGATCTGAAGGTCCCCCTTGTGCCAGCGGTGCAGCGGGAACGCCGTCGTCGTAATGTTGCGTCCATACAAAGCCCTGGCGATGGACTTCGACGTCGAGCGTGTGTGAGAGAGCATTGACAACCGAGCTACCCACACCATGAAGTCCACCGGATACCGCATAGCCCCCGCCGCCAAATTTGCCACCCGCGTGCAGAATGGTCAGCACGACCTCAACGGTTGATTTCTTCTCAACCGGATGCTCATCCACGGGGATTCCGCGACCGTTATCGATGACCCGGAGAGCACCATCCGCCAAAATAGTGATGTCGATTCGGTCGCAATATCCCGCAAGTGCCTCATCAACGGAGTTGTCGACAATTTCGTAAACCAAGTGATGGAGTCCGCGCTCGCCTGTGGATCCGATGTACATACCCGGGCGCTTACGAACAGCTTCCAAGCCCTCCAAGACCTGAATGTCATTCGCGCCGTACTCTGAAGGTTCGGACGGCGAGGGGGAGAGATTGCGCGACTCAGAAATGATGTGGCTCCCAACGACGAGACTGCACCGTGATTCTACTCGCGGTAGGCCTTTTCAAACCGAGAAATCGCGTTCTGAGCCCGTTTTTTTATGCCGGCGGGTGTTTTTGTCTCCTCAGCCGTAGGTATCGCGCACGCCACGCCCTGGAATGGCTCTCGGACCGTGTTTCCATGAGGGGGTGTTGGGTCCAACAAATGTGATTTTGGTCAATCCCGCGTCGGGGTGAGCGAGAATAAGTCGCGAAAGAAAATCTGATGCGATAAAGGTCAGCTGTGTAGACCACGCAGTCGACGCGCACCTGACCGTGAGAATCCCGGATTCGAATTGTTCAATCTGAGTATTTGCGGCCGTGTCCGGTCCGACGAGACGTGGCCAGTCCGCAACCAGAGCAGCCTGCGCAAGGGATTCATCCCAACCCAAATTCTCAGTAACGTTCGAAACGGCCGTGAATAGCTGAACTGGATCGCGTCCCGCGGAAAACGGCTCCACACCGAGGGCAACCGATCGGGGCTTACGCTTCTTGGGCTTACTCGGTGAGCCTGTCCAGAGCGCTTTCAGTGTGAGGTAGAAGGCATCTGACAATAGCTGAGCTGTCACGTCAGCTCCGCTTTCTCAACGATTCCCCGTGAAACGGTGAAAGAGGCCCGGATGTCCAGCGGCGGGATGTCGTCTTTCACAGCCGCCGTGACGAGAATTTGCTCGAAGCTCGACAGTGAGGCGGCAAGGTTGTGGCGTCGGTGCACATCTAATTCTGCAAACACGTCGTCGAGAATAACAATGGGGTCGCCCAAGGCGTCATGGCGAAACAATTCGGCCGTAGCAAGTTTGAGTGCTAGGGCGTAAGACCAGGTTTCCCCTTGGCTGGCATACCCTTTCACGGGTAATGAATTTAACTCAAAGTCAACATCGTCACGATGCGGCCCGACACTGGTCATCCCACGATCCAAATCGTCCTCAAGGGCGGCAATCATGGCCACGGTGAATTTGTCGGCAATGAGATCCCGTGAGGCATCTGCGTGAACGTTTTCCATTACGCGCGACCTCATCGTCAAGGTAATCGGATGTTCTGAGCCGACAATATTCCTGTATGCCGTGACGACGGGTTCGTGAAGAGCGCTGATTCCCGCCTGTCGAGCAAAGAGGATCTCGGTACCAAGAGAAACGATTTTTTCATCCCATATGGCGAGCGTAGAAAGGTCGCGTTGGGCCCGAGGAACAGAGCGTAATGACTTGAGTAAAGAGTTCCGCTGTTTGAGCACGCGCTCGTAATCAGAAATAACTGCTGAAAGGCGCGGCCACAGTACGGAGATGACGTCGTCGATAAAGCCACGTCTTTCATCCGGGTCGTCCCGGATAATCCTCAGGTCTTCTGGCGAAAAAATCACCGCGTGGAGATAACGAGGAAGGTCGCGCACGCGGATTGGGTGACCATTTGCACGGGCCCGATTTGACCCGTTACGTTCCAAGGAAATATCGACCGTCATCGTGCGATCTTGGTGAGTCAGTTCGGCCGCCACAACGGATGTCGTCGCGTGTTGATTAATGAGGGCAGCTGACTGATGTGTTCGATGGGAGGAACCAAACGCGAGCACATGAATAGCCTCTACAACGTTGGTTTTTCCCTGGCCATTGGGCCCGATAAAAAGCGTCACCCCCGGCGAAAAATGGATGTCGCTAGATACGTGATTGCGATATTCCGCGAGCCGGAGTCGCGTGATGTGCATACGACCTCGTTAGCGGAGAAGAAGATTGGGTTGCAGCAAGTAGCGGAAAGATGACTCGTGCTCCCCGTCTTTTGAGGTCTGACTTGTGATGAGAACAGGACCAGGCTTACTGGGGTTATCTCCATTATTAAAGCCCAAGCGAGTGAATTCCGAATGAACGGCAGTCAGACCGTCGAGAAGAAGGTCGGGCTTAAGCGACACCGTCGGCTCGAGACCGGATATGACCGCATCAATTGTTTCGGAGGCTTGGGCTTGATCGCCGCCAATCGCTTCCAGCGTGATGGTGTTGTCTCTGAGGATGTACTTGAGAGCTGCCTCCCGTTCAACAACAAGTTTCACTCTTCGCGTTGCCTCAATAAGGTCTGCAGTGTTCACGACGGCGTAGTTCTCCACCACATCAGGGAACAATCGTCTCACGGGCGGAAAATTTCCCTTAATCAAAAGCGACGTAACGGTTTTATTGTCCGCCTGAAACGCGATGACTTCGCGATCCTCTTTCGTGGCGAAGGTAATACTGATAGTCGGAGCCGATCCAAAGGTCTTACCAATCTCCTGCATCGTTCTCGACGGCACCAAAGCGGAATGCTCGATAGGCGTAGCTCCAGCATCCCAGGCCACATCTTTAATGGCCACTCGATACCTGTCTGTCGCCATCATGCTCAATGTTGTGCCGCTAATTTCCAGTTGTACGCCATTAATAACCGGCATACTGTCTTCTCGGGATGCGGCGACAACCACCTGTGAAACCGCCGTCGAAAACTCTTCACCCTTGACCAGCCCCGTCGATCCCTCCACCTCAGGAATCGTGGGATATTCGTCTACAGACATACACGGCAATGAGAATCGTGAGCTCCCGCAGGTGACGACAACGCGAGAGTCGTTCAGCTCTACCGTGATCGGAGCCTGAGGTAATCGACCGGCGATGTCGTTGAGAAGTCGCCCCGGAATCAAGACGCGGCCTGGTCTCTCGACGGTGGCAATGACCGTGGTGCGAGAGGACACTTCGAAATCAAACGTAGATAAGACAACGTCCGTTTCATTGGCCTCGATCAAAACCCCGTTAAGGACGGGGAGAGCGGGTCGCAACGGGAGCAACTTGACCGAGAAGGAAACGGCTTCGCTCAACACATCCTTGTTGACTTGGAACTTCACGGTCTAACTTCTTTCATCATCGTGGGCTCTCATGGTAGTCCTTTCGATGAACCGAGCACCATTTGTCTGGACCTGAGTGTTATCGGCTTGATCCTTCTGGAAATCTATTTAATATTCTTAACCTCTGTGGATATGTGGATGTCTGGCTCTGATTCTTGCGGGAGTCACGAAACTACACTGCTGTGAGATGTGCACGAGGCCGGGTATGTTGCGCGGCCGGGTCGAACGCGAAGGACCTTGACATGTCGCGTATCCACAGATCCGACGGATTAGGACACAAATTCTCTCTCCAACTCACACATTGTCCACAGATTTTTCCACAAGCGTTTCCATGTCCAAATAATTCGAGAATCTAGTTCGCCGAGATTAGCGAACGAATTGCGAGCGCTGCTTGATGCGTGTGGTCAACTCGGTGACCTGGTTGTAAATCGACCGACGTTCTTTCATTAGCTCGGCGATTTTTTTGCACGCGTGCATGACAGTCGTGTGGTCTCGGCCACCAAAAAGCTGTCCAATCTTGGGAAGAGACAGATTGGTCATTTCGCGGCATAGATACATCGCAATCTGTCGCGCCGTGGCAATGGCTTGCGCTCGCGATGTCCCCGTGAGTTCATCCACGGAGAGACGGAAATAGTCAGCGGTTGTGTTCATAATGTCCACCGGCGCAACGACATTATCGTCGTCGAGAGTTACCAGATCTTTGAGCACGGTTTGCACGAGAGGGAGATCCACGGGCGTCTTGTTCAGATTCGCATACGCCGTGACGCGTATAAGTGTGCCCTCGAGTTCGCGAATATTGCTCGTTACTTTGCTCGCAATGAATTCGAGAATGTCGTCGGGGACGTCGAGTTTCTCCTTTTCCGCCTTCTTGCGAAGAATGGCAATGCGCGTCTCTAAGTCGGGAGTTTGCACGTCGGTGAGTAATCCCCATTCGAAACGTGTGCGCATTCGGTCTTCGAACCCCGTAAGACTTTTCGGCGGAACGTCGCTTGTGATGACAACTTGTTTGTTGTGATCGTGCAGCGTATTGAATGTGTGAAAGAACGCTTCCTGAGTCTCAGCTTTGCCTTGCAGAAACTGGATGTCGTCAATGAGCAGGATGTCGATGTTTCTGTAACGGGCCTGAAAAGCCGTACCACGGTTATTAGCGATGGAATTGATGAAGTCGTTCGTGAATTCTTCCGAACTGACGTACTTCACGCGGATGGTCGGGTACAGGCTTTTGGCATAGTGGCCGATGGCGTGAAGGAGATGTGTCTTACCCAGACCCGATTCACCGTAGATAAACAGAGGGTTGTATGCCTTTGCCGGCGCCTCGGCGACTGCGACCGCGGCCGCGTGCGCGAAGCGATTCGATCCTCCGATCACGAAGCTATCGAACGTGTATTTGGTATTGAGTTGGGAATCGTCTACCGAAGTTCGTGGCCGGGTCGCTTCTTCTGGCAAGGCGGGAGGCAGAAGAGTCTCGACCGGTGAGCCTTCGGCTTCCGTTCGTTCACTCATCTTTTCGGCGAGCTCGGAATTAACCACGATTGCAAAGGAGGACACTTCGCTATCGGGGCCCAGGGTTCCGATCGCTGCAAAGAGCGGTCCACGGAGTCTCTGCTCGATCATGCTTCGCGTGAAGTCATTAGGAACTTCGAGATAAATTGTGCCCGCCATCACGCCTCGAGGTTCGATGAGTGTGGCAAATCCGTACAGGGCGGGTGTCACCGAGGGGTCAACGGACAAACCGAGCAGAATGGCTTTCCACGTACTATCGAGCTCGACCTGCGTCACTGAGTTCCCCCTAAAACGGTCTTTGGCGCTGCGCGCGAGTGTCGTTTTGACGACAGATTACGAAGGTTATTGACCCGATGACCGGAGCTACAGCCGGGTGGGGATAACTTTCATGACGGTAGCGAGTCCTGTGGATAAATGCAAGATACGTCGTTACCGTTCAGTGTCGGTTTGACCGAGTGGCTTCCCACCGCGTACCGTTGAGGAATTGGCCTGTATTGGGGCCACATGATTTCTGCGGTTCTGTTCAGGGCGAGCCGCACCGCGAACGGAGAACCTCATGAGCAAGCGTACTTTCCAACCCAACAACCGTCGTCGCGCCAAGGTCCACGGCTTCCGCCTGCGTATGCGTACCCGTGCTGGTCGCGCAATCTTGTCGGCACGTCGCCGCAAGGGCCGCACCGAGCTTTCCGCGTAAATCAGGTCGTGCTCCGTCGGGCACACCGAATCGTCAACCCTCTTGATTACAAGAGGGTTGTTCGTCGTGGCAGACGGCATACGGGGCAGTTCATGATTGTCCACGTGAATGCCGCCGCCCAGAGCGATCCCCGGGCTGGGTTTATTGTCTCGAAAATTGTGGGCGGAGCTGCGGTGAGAAATCTCGTCAAGCGTCGCCTTCGCGCAGCGACAGCCCCCTTGCTACCGTCGGCCTCGGGCGACATCGTTGTCCGCGCACTACCCGCGTCCGCCACCGCAACCTTTGCCGACTTGCGGAGCGAGCTCGAAGCCCTCCTCTTGCCCTCTCAACCTCAAGGGCGGAGGTGACGAAACCATGCGCTCGTCTGCGTCGATCGGTTGGCTGCGCGTTGCCTTGGTGCCACGCAACGCGGGAATTCTCCTTCTCCAGGGATACCGGTTTGCGGTGTCGCCGTTATACGGAGACGTATGCCGCTTCTACCCCTCATGCTCGTCGTACTCACTCCAAGCCGTGCAAGCACATGGACTCGTTAAGGGATCGTGGCTGACGGCGCGTAGGCTAGTCCGGTGTCATCCGTGGTCACCCGGTGGGATCGATGACATTCCGGCGAACACATCGTCGGATACCCACATTACGAAGTTCGGTTTTGTTGTCGTGAACCGTCAGGAAAGGGCATAGCGCTCACCATGGATATTTTTGGGTTGATACTGTGGCCAATCAAGTGGCTGGTGGAACTTGTACTTGTGGCGTTTCATGGACTTTTCACGTACATCGGCATGGACACGAACGCGGGAGCGACGTGGGTTCTCGCCATCGTGGGTCTCGTGATTGTCGTGCGCGCAGCATTGATTCCCGTGTTTGTTCGGCAGATCCGCAGTCAACGCAAAATGCTCGAAATCGCTCCTGAGCTGAAAAAAATTCAGGATAAGTACAAGGGAAAACGAGACCAGTACTCTCGAGAAAACATGTCTCGGGAAACCATGGCGCTCTACAGCAAGCACGGGACAAACCCGTTGAGCTCGTGTCTCCCGCTGTTATTGCAGATGCCGATTTTCTTTGCCCTTTTCTCCGTCTTGAACGAGGCACAAAAGGGAAACACCGGCGTGGGTCCCCTCAACGCTCAACTCGCCACATCGTTCGCGAATGCGAACCTCTTTGGAGTCGCGCCACTTCACGCGAGCTTTCAAAGTGCGATGGCCGAGAACCCCGCGAACGTGACCGTCATGGTGATCGCGGCGACGCTCGTGGTGATCATGACCGCGTCGCAGTTCATAACGCAGCTGCAGATTATGTCGAAAAACATGTCGGAGGAAACGAAAGCGTCGCCGCAGTTTCGTCAGCAACGCATCCTGCTCTATATCCTTCCGCTGGTCTTTGCCGTCTCCGGATTTGCGTTCCCGCTGGGCGTGATGACGTACTGGCTCGTCTCCAACATTTGGACCATGGGTCAGCAATTCGTTGTCATTCGCAACATGCCGACCCCGGGAAGCCAGGCCGCTAAGGCGAGAGAGGAACGTCTCGCGAGACGCGGCAAGTCGCCCATTACAGCTGAGACGACGTCTGCCATAGAACCGCCCGTTCAGCGTCAACAGCCACTCAGTAAGGCGCGTGCTAAAAAGCAGACCGGAAAGAAAGGCAACAAGTGACCGACGACAAGCCAGATTCAACGCTGTCATTGCTCGAGCAGGAGGGCGAGGTCGCAGCCGACTATGTCGAGGAGCTCCTCGACGTGTGTGACTTGGACGGGGATCTCGTCATCGACGCACGTAATGGCCGAGCGTATGTCACGGTGACTTCGAACCAGGCCGGAGACCTGTCGGCGCTGTCGCACCCGGACGTCGTGGCGGCTTTGCAGGAGTTGACGCGGATTGCCGTGCAGAATCAGACGGGCGAGTTTAGCCGTTTGATACTCGACATTGGGGGATCCCGCGAGGAGCGAGCAAAGGAATTGGCAGCATTGGTCGATGCGGCCATTGCGCGACTCGAGGGGGGCGCCACCGCGGCAGCTCTGCCACACATGAGTTCTTACGAGCGCAAACTCGTTCATGATTTGGTCGCTGAGCGCGGCTACGCTTCCGAATCCCAAGGTGAAGGCAGAGACCGCCACACGGTCATTACCGGACGCGCATAGTTTCACGTGAAACATTCGTGACCCACATCGAGCCCGAGCCCGCCGCCGCGGAAGAGCTTTTTGGGAACCAGCTCCCGCTTGCCCGGACCTACGTGTCTCAACTCGCGGCTCATGGTGAAACCCTCGGCCTGATTGGTCCACTTGAGCTACCGCGCGTGTGGACACGCCACGTCATTAACTGCGGCTTGCTCGCACCGCTTTTCACGTCGGGTTCACGCGTTGGTGATGTCGGTTCCGGCGCAGGGCTGCCCGGATTGGTCTTGGCCCTCTCGAGACCAGATGTCGACTTCGTACTCATTGAACCCATGGAGCGCCGTGCGGACTGGCTGCACAAACAGGTCGACGTTCTGGGTCTCGCCAACGCCGAGATCCTTCGGGCGCGAGCCGAGGAATGCACCGGCCTCAATCTTGACGCCGTAACGGCGCGAGCAGTGAGCGCGTTACGCACACTCATTCCTTTGACCGCCCCGTTGGCGAAACCGGGCGGAGAGTTGATTCTGATGAAGGGAGCGAGCGCCACGAAAGAAATCTCCGCAGCCGCGAAACAGATTGCACGATTCGCACTAAAGAACGTTCGAGTACAGGAACTCGGTGGAGGAGACGTGGGCGAAGCCACGTGGGTAGTTCGGGCTAAAGTGGATGGGTTAGCACGCTAGGAGCCCGTTTCACGTGAAACATTTAGAACCAGACGCCCCACGCCCTGATGCAGTGGACACGC
>RFQD01000048.1 GCA_009925875.1 Microbacteriaceae bacterium
CCCCTCGGCGCCGACGACGGCGGCCAGACCTCCGGCACCCCAACCACCCGCATCCAAGCCAGTCGTACCGCCGAAGCCCACTCCCGCCGCACCCGAGCCTCGTTACTCGTTCAACGGTCTCGGAAACAACCTGCTCCACACCGATTGGGGATCGGTCAAGGTTGCGTTTTTGCGCATGGCGCCGGCGGCCTACGCGGACGGCAAGAGCACGATGTCGGGCGCAACTCGGCCTAGTGCACGAGCCGTCTCCAACGCCATCGACGCGCAATCGGGGAGCATCCCCAACAATCGTCGCCTCACCGACATGGTGTACGTGTTCGGACAATTCCTCGACCACGACATCACCCGAACCATCGCGACGACGGGTGACGCACAGCCCATCCCGGTTCCGACGAGTGACCCACAATTCGATCCCACGTCGACGGGAACCGCAAAGATTCCCTTCACACGTTCGACGTTCGCGGGCGGTGCCGGCGCGACCGGAGTTCGTCAGCAAAACAACTGGGTCACGAGCTTCATCGACGGCTCTCAGATCTACGGCTCTGACGGTGATCGCGCAAAAGCCCTGCGCACGATGTCGGGTGGTCTGCTCAAGACGAGCACCGGTAACATGATGCCGTTCAATACGGCAGGGCTCGCGAATGACAACGACGCCCACCAGGTTGCCGATACTCAGCTGTTCTTGGCCGGGGATGTTCGAGCAAACGAAAACCCGGGACTCATCTCGATTCACACCCTCTTCGTGCGCGAACACAACCGGCTCCGGGGTACAACGCCAATGTGAACCCCGGCATTGCCAACGAGTTCGCAACCGCCGCCTACCGGTTCGGTCACAGCATGCTCGACGGTGAGTTGGGACGACTCAACGACGACGGCACCGAAGTCGATGGTGGAGCACTCGAACTCGCCACCTCGTTCTTCAATCCCACGGTGTTCGATACCTCCCTACCGCAGCACGCGGGAGACATCGATCCTTTCCTCAAGTCCGAATCCACAGGGATAGCGCAAGAAGTTGACGTCTACGTCGATGACGCCGTGCGCAACTTCCTGTTTGGCCCTCCCGGTGCAGGTGGTCTCGACCTCGCGGCGCTGAACATTCAGCGTGGACGCGACCACGGACTCGCCGACTACAACACAATGCGGGCCGCCTACGGACTGCCTCGCGTGACTGGATTCAACCAGATCACAACGGATGCGACCCTCGCGGCAAAGCTGCAGTCGACCTATGGCACGGTGAACAACATCGACGCGTGGGTTGGTGGGCTCGCCGAGACACACGTGTCGGGCGGTTCTCTCGGACCGCTCTTCACGAAGATCATCGCCGACCAGTTCACGCGCCTGCGTGCCGGGGACCGACTCTACTTTGAGAACGTTCTCGACGCGGGCGACATCGCCAAGGTCAAGGCGACCTCATTGTCGTCGATCATCAAGGCCAACACGTCACTCACCACGGTGCAACCAAACGTGTTCGTCGCACCGTAACAGCACGGGTTTGCCCCCAAAAGACTGTCGCCCCGAGAGTGATTTCGGGGCGACAGTCTTTTGAGTTCAGTGAAAGACGCAGGCTAGAGGGCCTTGAGAATGTCCTCGACACGATCCTTGGCGTCGCCAAACAGCATCGACGCGTTGTCACGGTAGAAGAGCGGGTTTGCCACACCGGCATAGCCCGAACTCATCGATCGCTTGAACACGATGACGTTGTCCGCCTCCCACACGCGCAACACGGGCATGCCGGCGATAGGGCTGCTCGGGTCTTCCGCAGCAGCAGGGTTACACGTGTCGTTCGCCCCAATGACGAGCACGACATCCGTACCGGCAAAGTCGTCGTTGATCTCGTCCATTTCGAGCACCACGTCATAGGGCACCTTCGCCTCGGCAAGAAGCACGTTCATGTGTCCGGGCAGACGACCCGCAACGGGGTGGATGCCGAACCGCACGTTCACGCCCTTCGCACGCAAGCGCGCGGCCAGGTCGGCAACCGGGTATTGCGCCTGGGCGACCGCCATGCCGTAGCCGGGCGTGATGATGACGCTGCTCGCATTCGAGAGCATGCTCGCGGCGGCTTGAACGTCAATCTCGTGAATCTCACCCTCTTCTTCGTCATCGGAGCTCTTCGGCTTCTCGATGCCGAAGCCACCGGCGATGACGGAGATGAACGAACGGTTCATCGCACGACACATGATGTACGAGAGGTACGCACCGGAGGAACCGACAAGCGCGCCCGTCACGATGAGCAGGTCGTTGTTGAGCAGGAAGCCCGCAGCTGCGGCCGCCCATCCGGAGTAGCTGTTGAGCATCGACACCACAACGGGCATGTCGCCGCCGCCAATCGATGCCACGAGATGCCACCCCAGAAGAAGTGCGAGTGCGGTCACCGCGATGAGCAACGGAAGCACCGGCGTGATGACGTACCAGACGGTCAAGGCAACGAACGCGACCAGAGCGCCGATGTTGAGCGCATTCTTTCCCGGCAACATGAGCGGGCGTGATGAAATGCGGGCCGAGAGCTTCAAGAAAGCCACGATGGAACCCGTGAACGTCACCGCACCGATGAACACCCCGATGAACACCTCAGCGTGGTGAATGCCGAGCAAGTTGTCGGGGACATCACCCGGTGCGAGCGCCCCGTTCCAGCCAACAAGAACGGCAGCAAGTCCAACGAAGCTGTGCAGCAACGCGATGAGCTCGGGCATACCGGTCATGGCGACAACTCGCGCGCGCCAGAGCCCGATTCCCGCACCGATCACAATGACCACCACGAGCAAAACCAAGCCGGTCTGACCGGCGGGTGTGCCCAGTCCGTTGACGACCATCTGACCGATTGTGGCGACCAGAGCGAGCGCCATACCGACGATGCCATAGACCAGACCAGAGCGCGAGGTCTCATGCTTACTCAGCCCGCCCAAACTCAGAATGAACATGAGTGCAGCAACCACATATGTTGCCGTCGTGAGCAAATCGATGTTCATCGGTCACCCTTCGTGAACATGGCGAGCATTCGTCGCGTCACCGCGAAGCCACCAAAAATGTTGATGGATGCGAGCAAAACACCAATCGCAGCCAGGATTTGCACCACCAGATTCGGCGTGTTGAGCTGAGCAATCGCACCCACCACAACGATTCCCGAGATGGCGTTGGTGACACTCATGAGCGGAGTGTGCAGGGCGTGATGCACCTTGCCGATGACATAGAAGCCCACGACGATTGAGAGCATGAGCACAAGGAAATGCTGCGGCAGCGGAGCAGGTGCAAAGGTGCACACGGCAAGCAAGACGAGCAGACCAACCGAAATGAGCAACGTGCGCGCGGTGCGCGACATGGTTTTCTTCGGTGCCGGTTCACTCGGTGCCTCAGCAGGTGCGGCCGAGGCGGGAGCTGCGGAGACCTGAATTGGGGGTGGGGGCCACGTGATGGCGCCCTCCTGCACAACGGTTACCGCACGTTGCACGACATCCTCAAAGTCGAGAGTGAGGTTGCCATCTTTATTCGGCGTGAGGAGTTTCAACAGATTGACCATGTTCGTGCCGAAGAGTTGCGAGGCCTGCTGAGGCAGACGCGCCGGTAGGTCGCTGTAACCGAGAATGGTCACACCGTTCTTCGTCACAACCTTTTCCCCGGCGACAGACCCGGCAACGTTGCCGCCCTGAACGGCGGCCATGTCGACAATGACACTGCCTGGCTTCATTCGGGCAACATCCTCGGCCGTGATCAGCCGTGGCGCCGGGCGTCCAGGGATCAGAGCGGTCGTAATGATGATGTCAACATCTTCGGCCTGCTCGCTGTAAATCTCGGCGGCGCGCTTGTCGTAGGCCTCACTGGTCGCCTTCGCGTAACCATCGCTCGACTGCATCTGTTCGGCAACATCGACCGCAAGATACTGTCCACCAATGGACTTCACTTGATCGGCGACCTCGGGGCGCGGGTCGGTCGCACGTACGATGGCGCCCAAGCTGGATGCGGCGCCGATGGCCGCCAAGCCCGCAACGCCCGCGCCCGCAACGAGGACTTTGGCCGGCGGCACCTTGCCGGCGGCCGTCACCTGACCCGTGAAGAGTCGGCCGAACTCGTGAGCGGCTTCGATAACCGCGCGGTACCCCGCGAGGTTTGACATCGAGCTCAACACGTCCATTGACTGCGCGCGCGAGATTCGGGGAACCGCATCGAGTGCGATTGCCGTGACACCGCGCCGGGACAACGCCTCGAGCAGGTCGGGTCGCAGCGACGGGCTGAGCAAACTGATCAGGATGGTTCCCTTGCTCAGCTTGCGGATTTCGGCATCGGTCGGCGGATTGACCTTCATGACAATCGCCGAGCTCCACGCTGTTTTCGCATCGACAATGGAGGCGCCCGCCGCCTCGTATTGACTGTCCGGGAACGACGACTTCTCCCCCGCACCCTTTTCGATGACCACTTCGTAACCGAGAGCGATAATCTTGCCCACCGTTTCGGGCGTCGCGGAGACCCGCGCATCCTCTTTTTGTTCGCTCACAACACCTAGACGTGCCATGTGATTCACCTCTCACCGGATAGAAATACGTGATTCCTCTGTGGACGAGGCTCGCGATCTGCTCTGCGCTGTCCGGCGGTGTCGCACGACCCAATTTCCACGGTTGACGTGGTCGCGGGTTGCACATTCGGCGTTGGGCCTACTCGCACCGTACTTCGACTATAGACGGTGGACGAACGGGAAACCTTCACCGAATTGCCAAGCAACAGGCGTAACGGCGGAGCCTACGGCTGACCTGGCGACTGACCGGGTTGCTGCTGGTTCGGCTGTGGCTGACCAGGCAACGGCTGACCGGAACTCTGCGGGGGCAGCGCCGGCGCTGGTGATTCGGACGCACCACTCGACGGATTGTTGAGGTCGATGTTTGCTCCGCCCTCCGAAACTGACGTGAGGAACATCTCCACCGGCTTCATCGCGGCATCGGACGCACTGACGGGCGACTGCAGTGTCAGAACCGACACAATCAGAACAGACGACACAAGTACCGTCGCGCCACCGTAGAGGTACGTGAACCACCGCACACGACTGGCGGGAAAGAGACCCACGCCAACCCACGTGAGGATGGCCGACACGAGGAGCAACGCGTTCACGCTCAGCGGAAGATTGGGAACGCTAATCATGAGTCGTTCCTTGCGGGCATCCTTCACCGACTCGAGGTGGGTGTACAGGTTGTCGACTTGGTGCGCCGTCAGTCCGGGTGATTCCGCGAGTGCCGTCACGCTACGTTCGATGACCGCGAGCGCCTTCTGCGCCTCGGGGTTCGGACCAACAACTCCCGCGGTACCAATTTCCGTATCGCGAACCATGCGGGCGTAGTCCGCAAATGACAACGCGATTGCTTTGGATGTGTCGCCCGGAATACTACCGAGGTCTTCGGCCAGAGAGGTCACCGATGTGAACTCACTCGTCACCGCACCCACCATCTTGGCTTGCGTATCCCACGACGTGACGAGCGAGAAGGCGCCAATGAAGATGAAGGCCCCGCCGACGATACTGAGTGTCGCGCTGGCGAGCGGGTAAGAATTTTGGTCGACTTCCTGGCGACGATAAAAGCGTATGCACGCCCACATGATGAGGGCACCGGGCACCAGCACGATGAGAAACAGCACGATTGCCGGCAGATTAAGAAACGACTCGTAGGCCGTGGGAGCAACAGTCACACGCGCATCCTATTCGCACCAAGGAAACAATCAATGGTGGTTTTCGGTCGCCGCCACTTCGTGCTCACGCTCTACGGGGTCGTCATCCAGGTCCGCCCGTTCGAACTCGCGCGTGCGCGGCAACTCCAGGTGCAGATCCGTGCCGATGCAAACCTCGAGGACACCGTGGCGAATCTGATAGTCGAGCACGTGCCCGCCGCGATCACGAGAATCGGAAATGAAATGCGCGTGATCGCCCGCGATTCCGATGCCCTGCTGATAAACGGGGGTCAAAAATCCGACGACGTCGCCGCGGAGTTGCTCGCCGCCCGGGTCAGCGGTGAATACCTGGACTGGTTCGCCCTTGGTGACGTCGATGAGTCGACGGTACGGTTTCGACTGCTTCGCCACGGTGCGTGTTCGAACAAACTCAAACTCGGCGCGAACTCGAAAGGCGTAAAGATAGTTGTCCGACGGCGTCAGGTCGTCGAGTACGGATGCGATCTGAGCGCGTGAATGGGGCTCGGAGATGCGCACGGACGCGTGGGTCTCGAATTGCGTCACGACGGCGAAGGGGGTCTGTTCCAACCCGGTCGCATGACTCACCGTGCCGTCGCTCGCAAGTCGGTAACAGTCGCCGTCGAGCAGAATCATTTCGCCATCGAGGGCGTTAAATGTTCCCACACCAAAGTTTCCTCGGGTCAGCAGGTGATCAACCGAACAGTCGCCGTCGAAGACTCCATCGAGAAGAGCACTCATGAGTCCCGTCTGGAACACTTCGTGACGCGGCGCACGAGAGAGCGCGGACGAGAGTGAATGGGAACTCATGAGTGCTCATCCTAGGAGCTATTGCACCGCACTTCCCGCGTTGATGATGCCCGCGCCACATGTTTTCGTGGTGTCGGCATCACACACGGTGCCGCCAAACGCCGTGGCCGTTGACTGGATGCGCTGCAAAACCTGCGCGGGAGTCAGCGACTTGTCGCGCGAGAGCATCAGCGCAACGACACCCGCAACATGCGGCGTCGCCATGCTCGTGCCACTCCACGACACATATGTCTGTCCCGCCGGAACCGTCGTGCCGGAGTTCATCGTCGAATAGATTCCCACACCGGGAGCGGCGATTTCTACGAGCGGACCGTAGTTGGAGAACCAGGCGCGTTTACCGGCGCTGTCCGTTGCGGCCACCGTGATGACGCCGTTGCAGTTGCCGGGAGAGGACGACGACGCCGGGCTATCTTCGTTCCCAGCAGCGATTGTCACGGTGACCCCGCGGCCAATGGCGTAGTCGATCGCGCTCTGCTCGGTGGCTGAACACGCACCCCCACCGCCCAGTGACAACGTGATGACGTTGGCTGGCGTCGCGTTGACGGGAAGTCCCGGCACAGCCGCGCCGGCCGCCCACATGATTCCCAACGCAATATCGGACATGTAGCCACCGCACTTGCCGAGCACTCGCACGGGTTGCACGAGTACCTTCGGGGCGATGCCGACAGAACCGACGCCATTGATGGCGGCATTGACGGTGCCGGCGACATGCGTGCCGTGCCACGAGCTGTTCGAAATTCCGCACCCGGCGAGATTTCCGCCGAATGTTGCACCCGACGAATCGGCAGCCGATACCCAGTCACCGGGGTCCGACGGATTCGCATCCCGCCCATCACCATCGTTTGCCACACTCGGATCGGCGATCATGTCGTAACCGGCAACCTGCGATCCCAGGTCGGTGTGGGTAGTGATGCCCGTGTCGAGCACGGCAACAACCACACGTGAGCTTCCCTGGGTTTTCGACCACGCACCATTGACATTGATGCCGAAGGTGCCCGTGAGCCCCCACAGGGTTCCGTTCGTGAACGCCGTCTCGGTGGGCGTTGACTTCACGAATTCGGCGGGGGTCGTGACAACGATCGAGGTCGAGCTCGTTGACATGATCGTCGCCGCGGCGCTCCCAAAGGTCACATTTGTGATGGCATCGAGATTCGTTCCCGTGATGGTGACGGTTGTTCCGCCGACGGACGGTCCCGACGTTGCACTGAGTGAACTGATTGTCGGAGCGAGAGCGGTGGCGCGCACCGCTGTCGACGTCGCACCCATAGACACCGTTTTGCCCTGTGATGCCGGCGTCACGACGTAGCGGAACTTGGTCCGCAACGAAGGCGATGTTCCCCCTGCGGTCACGACACTCACCGGCACACCAGATGTTGAGACAACGCCCGCAGGTGTGGTGACCGTGATGCTCGAGGCCGTGTTCGACGTGATGGTCGCCGCCTTACCGCCGAACGTCACCGATTTTGCGTTCGAGAGGTTTCTTCCCGTGATGGTGACGATGGTCCCTCCGGATGCACTTCCTGAGGTGGGACTGAACGCGGAGACGAGGGGCGGCGCAACGTATGTGTACGCGTTGGGCAACGACGTTGACCCTGCGGCCGCGATGAGGAAGATGGACTTGGTGCCCGCGGTGCCGGACGGCGCTCGCACGCGCACTTGGGTGTCACTGATGACGGAAATCGACGTTGCCGAGACGGCGCTGGTCGCACTCGTGCCGAACTTGACCGATCTTGTGCCCGTGAGTTGCGTGCCCGTGATGGTCACAATTGTGCCTGCGCCAAGTTGTCCAGCGTTTGGCGAGACCGAGGTGATGGTGGGTGTCGTGCGTGCGCCGAACGTGAACGCGGACGGCGCCGTCACTGTCCCCGAGTCGGTTGTCACCGTCACATCGACCGGAGTCGAGCTGGTGACGGCGGGAGTGAGGACCGTCACCGCGGTGTCGGTTCGACTCACAATGGATTGAGCCGGGATGCCGCCGAATGTCACCGATGTCGTTGTCGCAAGACCGCCACCTGAAATGACAACCGTCTCTCCCCCCGCACTCGAGCCAGATGTTGGACGCAGTGGAGTCTGGGACAACGTCGGTGGTACTCCGTCGACGTAGGTGAAGGCGGCGACCTTTGTGGCCGAACCGCCCGTTCCGCTGACGGTCACGTCGACCGTGGCGGCCCGGGGGGCGACATCGGCCACAGCCGTGCGCCACTGGTCCGGCTCTGCCCACTCAACGGTTGGGTCGGTCGCCACTTCGGCAGCGACTTTGCGGGCCGTCGCAAGGTCGACAGATGTTCCAAGATTCATGGCCGACATGTGATCTGTGATGGGGACGCCACTGATAACTTTGGCGCTCTTCACACGACTCCACC